>CALCSS010000250.1 GCA_937893835.1 uncultured Fidelibacterota bacterium | reverse complement strand
TTGTTTTTGATGAGGATTGGCAATATCGTGATTCTTATGGTAATTATCCTGCAATAGCAGGAGATATCAATTGTTTTGCCGTTAATGATTCAATTGTCTATCTCGGTATGACCAATGGCTTATATTCAGCTACTAGAACAACTAATTTGAAAGATCCCAATAGTTGGAACATCCTCATACCAAGTTTTAATCATGAGATTACCTCAATGGTGTTAATAGATGACCAATTATCTTTCACAACCAATACTGGAATTTTTGAATATGACCTTAGCACTGAGACATTGTATGAAATTGAATTTTCTTATGAATTGGAATTAGCAGATGATCTTTTTATTACGTCTGAGGGAAAATGGTTTACTGATCAAAATAAATTCTATTTGAAAGGTGAGTTGAATGATCATTTAATAAGCGATAATCACTATGTCTCAAGTTTTGTTCATATTTCCAATCAATTGATTGGAGGATCAAATAATGGATTTGTATTTATTGAAAACAATAATAATTCAGGTTATAGTATAGATCGCTTCCTTCCCAACACTCCCTCTACAGGTAGTTTTTCTGCAATCACTATATTAGATGATGGCCGACTAGTTGGAGGAAGTGGAAATGGAATATCTATATATGATGGCTTAGGGTGGCGAAACATTTTAGAGATAAAGACCAATGGCACATTATCAATTAATAATTCGATTGACTATAATTATTTTCTTGCAGACACTGTTGGTTATGATTTTGGTGAATATATTGCAGATATGGAACAAGGACCAGATGGTCTAGTCTATTGTGCTATTCGTGGTTCCAGGGTATATGCTAGTAATCCTCCTAGATGGAGTGGAGGTGTAATTATATTGGATGTCGATGATCCAAGTAATATCAGCACCATAGATACAACCTTCCTTAGTTATCATACCACATCAAACAGTTCTATTCCCTACCAGGTTACACTTGATATTGAATTTGATAATGATGGCAATCTATGGATAGCCAATCCATATTGCATTAATGGCAATAATCCCATCCATGTAAGATCAGTTGATGGGACTTGGAAACATTACGGTTCATCAGAAACACCCACTAGGATAAGTCAATCACCATCCTCAATTGTTTTTGATTTATGGGGAAGAACATGGGTATCTGCCTTTCAAGCAGAGGAAGCAAATTTAGGTATATATCCCAATGGCGGAATTTCAGTTCTATCTTTTGATGGTAATCCTTATAACCCCAATGAGATATTGTGGAATGTCATCGATTATTCAGGCACTGTATGGTCATTGGGTATGGGTGTAAATAATAGATTATACTATCTGACACCATCTGGATTGAACTATTATGATATAGAGAATAATTACAACCCCATTATTCGTGAAAATTTGAATTCATATTTTCCAAATATCTCTTTTGGAAATGGTGCAGGAATATCCATTGATTCACATGGAAATATTTGGACTCACTCGCCTACGCAAGGTGTTCATATTCTATTAGAAAATACATCCTACTGGCCTGATATAAATGGTTTTAGGACAAGTAATAGTCCACTATTGTCAGATGAAGTGAGGGATATTGATTTTGATGAGGAAAATAACCTTGCTTACATTGCAACAAGTAAAGGTGTGAATATCTTAAGAATACCTTTCGGCAAGCCAAAATTGGATTATCAGAGTGTAAAGATTTTCCCAAGCCCTTTTTATATTCCATCTCAAAAGGCAATGAAAGTAGATGGTCTCATTTATGGTTCCTCAATGATGATAACAACACTTGATGGGAATGTTGTACGCCATATTAGATCATCAGGGATAGAAATAGATGGAGATCAACTATCTTGGAATGGAAGAGATAATCATGGTGATTATGTATCTACCGGTATTTATCTATTATTGATCTATAATAGGGATGGTTCACGTTTTGAGGAGAAGATAACTGTATTAAAACAGTAGAAAAATCTATTTTTTACTTATAAAATCAGGGTAGAAGACCAAAATCTTCCTCAAATTCATTTGCTATTTTCTTTATCATCTTTATTCTATTATCATGTTTCATGAATGCGCTCTTCATTGCAATTATAGTAACCTCTCTAAAATCACTTAGGTTGAACTGGAATAGTTTGTGTGCTAACATAAATTCTTTTGTAAGTGTTGTATTGGATATAAGACGATTATCTGTATTTAAAGTGACTCGCATACCCTGCTTGTAATAGTATTTTACAGGATGATATTTAAGTGATCTGATACTTTTTGTTTGCCAGTTAGATGTGAGACATATCTCAAGTGGTATACGATGATCAATTACATAGTTCATTAAATCTTTATCTTCCTTTAGCCTTGTCCCATGTCCAATTCTGTTCGCACCACATTGATGTATCGCTTGATGTATGGATGATGGGCCAAAGGCCTCCCCAGCATGTATAGTGGCATTGATATTATTGTTTCTTATTAAATAAAATGCTTCTCTATGTTCTTTTGCAGGAAAATTCTCTTCTGCACCTGCAAGGTCAAATCCCACTACTCCACGGTTTTTATATCTTACAGCCAGGTCGGCTAATTTTAATGATGCTTGTGGAGAGATATGCCTAATGCCACATACAATAATACCAGATTGTACTCCATAAGCT
>CALCSS010000249.1 GCA_937893835.1 uncultured Fidelibacterota bacterium | reverse complement strand
TTGCTGTATTTGAGAGGCTCCCGTCATTCATTAAACAAAGAATGATCCCAAAAAAACAATCTACCCGTTCTTTCAATTGATCGAGGCCATTATCTGGCTTATTCTTGACCTACTTCCCCTTATTTTTAGTTTTACACCCTCTTCTTCATATGCTCTTTCCAAAACCTCTACACCTTGCTGAACCTGGGCAATGGCCTTTCCATCTTCATAGGAGAATTGTAGGTCTATTGTCTGATAGTTGGATTCCATTTTCTCTACGATCTTGCTTGTTAGGTCCGACAACTTCAAATGTTGGTGTGCCGATATGGTCACCGAGCCAGGAAAGGAGCGTTGTAATTTTTCTATGAAATTACCATCAGAGATAAGATCGACCTTATTCAAGACATGGACAACAGGTATTGAATCTGCGTTCATTTCCTTTAGAACATCCGTAATAGTGTCCACATGATCTCTTATCTGTGGTGATGACATGTCCAAGACCATTACAATTAGATCTGCCTCAAGTACCTCTTTAAGAGTGCTCTTGAATGATGCCACTAGGTTATGAGGTAATTTTCTTATGAAACCTACCGTATCACTTAAAAGTATTGTGTGAGATGTGTCGAGATCCAATTTTCGAATCGTTGTATCAAGGGTAGCAAATAACTGATCTTGGATATATACATCTGAACCTGTCAGAGCCTTGAATAGTGTTGATTTCCCTGCATTTGTATAACCAACAAGCGAAACACGAAACTCTGACTCTCGACGCACACTTTGAGTTGCACGCTCTTTTTCAATTTTTTCGAGATCTTTTTTCAAACGAGTGATGCGAGTACGTATGAGTCTTCTGTCCACCTCTATCTGGGTCTCGCCCATCCCGGCCCGAGTCCCGATCCCACCCATCTGGCGTTCTAGGTGAGTCCATTGCCTGGTCAATCGAGGTAGTAGGTATTCTAAATAGGCGAGATCGACCTGTGTGGTCGCTTCTTTAGTCCGGGCATGCTTTTGAAATATATCCAGTATTAGTCCACTACGATCTAATACTTTTATATTTTCTGATATCTTATGGTAATTCTTTATCTGACCGGGACTTAGTTCATCATCAAATATGATCAGCTTAACATCTAATTCCTTTGACTGCTCAATGATCTGATCTGCCTTTCCCTTGCCAATAAATGTTGCGGGATTGATCTTTGAGACCCTCTGAGTGATTCGACCTACTACTTCAGCACCCGCTGTCTGTGCAAGAAGCTCTAATTCATCAAGGTGTTCCTTGATCATCTCATCCGTATTGCCAGACTTGATCACACCAATGAGAAGAGCCTTTTCATTAGTGATCTCTTTTTTTTCGATCATTGAGGGTCTTTTTTTATGAGAGAGTCTTCTGGCTTGCCGATGATCGTCTCAGCCAATAGAAAAATTATCGCAGCAATTAGAAAAAATTTCCAAAGTGATTTCCCTTGTCTTGTTTCTGAGAAGATCTTGGCAAAATCATCTTCAACCTTAAGCCAGCGTGTATTGTCTCCTCTAATAATAGATTCAATATCTCTTTGCTGAATGCGTTCCTGTATATATTCTTTATAATGAAGTCGCGTTGGGAATGCAGTGAATTTTTCACCATTCGAGTATACTTGATAGATACCAAGTTCATTTGTATTGTCAATCTCTATTCCTTCTCTGTCATACTCTGGGACGATCATCTCTGTTAGACCCGATGGTGAGATCACCTCCCATTTATTCCTAAGTTTACTCTCTTCAATAGAGATCCATTTGGCCTCGTCTATGAGTACGGGCGAGGTATTCACCTCATCCGTTCCTGTTAGAATGATCAATCTATATAATAAAGGTACGACCATTCCACGTATTGGCAGATCATTCCATCTTAGATCCAAGAGGCTTGCAAAATAGAAAAAAGTGCCACTGCCTTTTGAAAATTCTAAGAGAAGAGGATCGTGGTTGTTGAGATCTAGGTGTATAGTATGATTTGAACTTGATCGCGTCTTTACATATTTGAATACCTCTGGTAGCTCTTTGGACATATCTCGAACCTTAATATCCTGAAGAATGTCAGAACTTTCAGATGAAATATTAGTTGTGAATACACCTTGACCTGAGCTTACAAGTGTATCAATCTCAGGAAATCCAATTGTCGAAAAAAGTTCAGGGTCATACTGGGCCTTATCCTGGTCACCTTGAAACCATATAACCCCACCACCTTCTTTAAGAAAATGATCGAGGTCCTTTATGCTCTCATTTGAGATACTTGAAGGATTGTGGATCACAACCACATCTATGTTTTCTAAGAAAAGACGACTAAGACTCGGTTGAACCCTTGTATCAACCTTAAGGAATTTATTTTCTGGGTCGATAGATCTTAATATCATTTCAACCATAGTGATGTCTTTTGAATCAGAGCCAATGATGCTACACC
>CALCSS010000248.1 GCA_937893835.1 uncultured Fidelibacterota bacterium | reverse complement strand
AACATACGGGCCATTCATAATTAACACGACGCAGTTTTTCAAATCTTTCATGCTCTGGTAATATTGACCAATCTTTTTCAATATCATCGTATTGCCATTCAAATGGTTCTTTTTCCCATGTTACAGGTATAAGATGTGTTTCCCGTCCCATGTTTGAATGGGTCTTAACCTCTGAGCGGATACCAAGGGTTACCATATACCACCTACCATCTTCTAACTCAATTAGATCTCCATGACCAATACTATTTACCCAGTGTCCATAAGAAATATGACGGGAGGTTAAAATAGGATTTCTATCATTGGGCACGTAAGGTCCTTTGATATTATCACTTACTGCGACCATAACGGCATGATTAAGGCTTGTTCCACCTTCTGCTATTAAAAGATAATAATATCCGTTTCTTTTATAAATGTGAGGACCTTCTGCCCAAGTACCATAATATAATGCACCTCGCCAGAGAAAATATCGTTCTCCGGTCAATGACCAATTAGTACTGTCCAATTCTTGCAGCCAGATCTCACCTTCACCATTAAAATTGGGATCATCAGGAGCATGAGTACCAACATACCATATCTTTTCGTTATCAAATATAATATCAGGGTCTATACCGGGTGCACCTTTAATGATATATGGATCTGACCATGGTCCTTCTATCTTTTCTGATGTTATGATGAAATTGATCATCTCAGATGGTTCTTCTTCAGCTGGACTATAAACATTGGTAGTAATGATATAGAATTTCCCATTATGATATCTTATTGATGGTGCATGAATGCCTCCATTGTATTGAACATCGGTGAGATTCATTTTACCAGTACATTGCTCCTCACGGTGAAGTCCATAACCGACCAATTCCCAATTCACCAGATCCTTACTATGGTGTATTGGGAGTCCGGGATAATATTCGAAAGAGGAATTGACTATATAGAAATCTTCTCCAACCCGACAGATAGAAGGGTCTGGATAACTGCCTTTAATGATAGGGTTCTTATAGTCTAGGTCTTGTGCTAAAGCACTCAGGCATAGAATAAAAACAATTATGAACGAATATCTCATATAAATATGCTTTTAGTAAAAAAAGGCTCTATTGAGCCTTTTTTTACTAATGTATTTAATAGGATTATTTTAGAAGGGTCATCTTCTTTATGTTTCGGAAATCATTCCCCGCTTCCATCTCGTAAAAATAGATGCCGCTAGTAACCTGCTCACCCATTTGGTTTTCGCCGTTCCAATTGAACTCATAAGTTCCTGCATCCATTCTACCTTTCTCAAATGAGAAGATCTTCTGGCCCAAGATGTTATATATGCTAATTCTTACATCTTTGCTGGATGAGATTCCAAAGGTGAAAGAGGTAGTGGGATTGAATGGATTCGGATAGTTCTCACTCAGGAAATATTCATCAGGGATCATTTCATCACCAACGCTCGCTAATGGGATGCAAATGGACTCAGGGTCAAACTCCTCAACAGGTAGAGGAGGGTCCTCGACCTGGAAAGTGTCTTGTGGAAAACTATAGTCTCTCCACCAACAATCGTTATTTGCATTTGCATGATGATAACGTGCTCGAGAGCGACCAAATCCAAAGCCACCGCCTTCCTCGATGAATGCTAATTCAGACACATCATAGAAACCCCAGGTATAGATCATGTGCCATGGGAAAGGGCCAACAAAGGATGCATCTGCAGAATAAGTACCATCTCCATTTGCAGTAGCATAGACCTTATAATCATCTCCAAGGCCTTGCGTATATTTCAACCATCTATCTTTGAAAGATATATATACCGAATCCTCCAATGAGTCAAATCCTTGCTCAACGGCATCTACCATATCAACATTGAAGGTCAAGGTAACAGTACGACAGCATGGCACCACTCCACCAATAGGGAGGTCAAAGTATCCGGAAAGAGGAAGTTCAAGAAGTCCTGTACCGTCATCTGAACCAAGCGTGAACCATCTATTACCTCCACCAAATTGTGGCGAATCCTCCCAACCAATCTCATCATAGATATCACCATAGGTCTGACTTAGAATATCCACTGATGATGAGTCCAGTTCCATGAAATATTTGAATTCAGTTGCAGTAGTAGGATATCCAGTCACACTTGTTGCAAGACTGAATAGGTTTGTTCCAGGAGTACGGGTCATCTCACAGTCTGCTGGATCATCACAATTCCAACCATTGAATGCACCCCTCACTTGCATCTGATCACCTCTGGCTACACTAAATATTGGCAAACCAGTAAAGCCCTCCTCATCAAGCCACTCTGTCATGTCAACTGAGAATATGACGGTCTTGGTTATTGGATCACCCAGGTAGGGAATTGTAAAACTGGTTGAACCTGTGACAGAGCCATCTTCGGCAATGGAAAACTCTTGATTTGGTTCACCGATAAAGCCCAATAACCAAGTTCCGTCACCTCCTTCATCACAGGTACTGTCACATTCAACAGCACCCCATTCGTATGAGGTGGGTCCGACAACGCTATCAAGGACAGTGGTCCAGATACCATCATTGGCGGTCTCATCACCATTGGTGCCATCATCATACCCTTGGACAAGACTCCAGTTTGAGAATTGACCCTTGAATCGAACATCTTGGAATGCTAGACCTTCATCCACAACTGTTAAGGTAACATCAGTATAGACAGCCTCGTCACCGCTGGGAGGGATGTTATCCCAATACACCCATACAAGAGTGGTATCTGCTGATAGAGTTGCCGTTCTATTTCCAATGCTTTCCCAGCCACCTGTTCCATGTTGAAATTTATATCCAATAGTTGATCCCTCAGGGTCAAAGGAATACTGCCTTGACCAAAACTCTGAATCTCCTTCTTGTACTAAAGGTTCCCCATTCCAACTGTTCATATATCCTGCTACGAACATGGTATCACCATCATAGCCAATAATACCAGCGGTGCTTACTCTGAACCAAACATCAATACTATCCGTCTCCGTATAAGGTGGTGTGGTACCGTTTTCCCAATAGTCTTGAGATAGAACTGTGTCACCAGAAATAGTGCAAACCCTATCATCTGTAGATTCTGATAACTCGTTTCCCATTGCATCGATCATGAAGTATTTGTAGTCATAGTCTCCCGTATCCAATGTATCACTCGTATAGACCCAATAATCTCCACCAACATTTGACATCTCCCAATCATTTCCTGACCATCCATTCATGGTCCCGCGTAGCACAAGGGTCGAACTGGTATCCGTAAATCCAGGTGCGGTTGAGGTATTCAAGTTGAAGGTGACACCTGCACTTGCGCTTGATAAGATAAATGTGATAAATAATAGATTGGTTAACCGATTTCTCATTGGATATTCCTTTAATATGTATTGAATAAAAAACTAGCAGATCATAATTTAAAATTTAATATGAAATCCCGATGCTTATCTGATGTGTATTTCCAAGATGTTTGAGCATCTCAAAACAATAATTAATATATATGTCTTGTCTCTTTAGTAGAGGAGATCTAATGCCAATGCCGTAGGATACTTCACTTTCCCTATCGTCAAGGAATAAGGAGTTCACACCGCTTCTTAGAACAAGAAGATCGTTCATGAGACCGATCTCAACTCCTGCGTTGACATAACTTTTGTTATCATTAGGACTGTTTGAGTCCAATGCCCATGTTACTCGCATGGTCTTGCCAATGAACATGTCATTTGATATTCCAACCCTCAGTATCAAAGGAAGATCAAATTTATCGGTTGACAGATAACCTGTTACACTCTCATTGTTTCCATCAATGCTCTCATCTATGTCAACAGCAACCAGAAGGTCGTCACCGGTCATCTTCATTTTTGGCCCGAAATTGCTTATGGATGTTCCTAGTCTGAAACCATAGGGGGTCTTGAAGAGTGTACCTAGGTCGAGTGCGATGCCATTGGCGTAATTATTTGCGATCTTTTCCTGTATGAGCTTACCATTGAGACCGATCGAGAATCGATCTGTCAGATTAAGTGCATAGGTGAGTCCAAACGCATGATCGGAGGCGGAGAATGTCTCTCCGGTATCCTCATTCCCGTATCGTGTGACCTCCATATCTCCCATGGTCACAGAGGTTATGTTGATGCCAAGGTACCGATTCTTTCCAATAGGCAATGAGACGCTGAAGTAGTCAAATGCTATGTCAGCGATCCAGCTGGAGTGGTTAACATAGAATTTATTTAGGTGATTGAATCCAATTCCTGCAGGATTCCAAAACATGGATGATCCATCATTTGCAACCGCGGTAAATGCTCCACCCATGCCAACGGCCCTTGAACCAATGTTGGTGGACAAGAATTTAGCGGCCATCGTGCCTGTCTTATCAACGCCGAAAAGGGTTGAGGAAAGGCAAATAATATAGATGAATGATCGAACTATGGTCATTTGATTATTGCCAGTTTACCGATTCTCTCACCAATGCCAGTTGCTTCCACGTGGTATACATATATGCCATATGCAGCAGTGAGATTGTCTTTTGTTAGAAGGTCCCATGACCCAGTCCCAAAGTTCATCGGAGATGAGTGTTGTATCGTTCTGACCAATTCTCCAGATATGGTAAAGATGCGTATGACGCAATTCTGAGGAAGATTTCTGAATTGGATCTCCCTAGGACCCCTTCCTGAGGTGAATGTGTTCTGTCCCTCGAAAGTAGTTGCAGCATAGTAAGGATTGGGGACAACCTTTATCTTGCCAAGATCATTCTTCGCCGTTTGGGTGTCAATGTAGGGTGATAAGGTCACAAATTCATAGATGTCCTCTGTCAAGAACGGTTTATCCACGATGATGAATGCTGTATCGCCAGACGCTGGTTCATTGTATGAAAGAGCGGGATCATTTGGATGTAGATTAAGATAAAAGGCCCACGAAGGTTCAGGGTTTCCATCCCCATCCTCATGGTCCATGAAAACGATCCAATCACTCTCTCTTTCCCCGTCCGCATTGAAATATCCATCAGGGTCTCCTATCGGGATCACATCTATGAAACCAATGGGTATTTTCACCCAGTCTACGTTATCATCACCGGTGAGGGATTCTCTGCGTTCAACAAAGAAATTAACGGGCTTGCCTTCGTATAGATATCCTGGAAAACAGTTGGTGGTGTTGGGTAGATATCTCATGCATAGATCGATGCTAGAATCAGATCGTTCCTCAGTGAAGATGATTCGATAGTCGTAGGGTAATTGGGTGCCAACCACATTGAATGTTGCGTATCTGAAAAAGTTAAAGGTCCAAAGACTATCTCTTGACCAGTTTGAGCTTTCCTCATTGAATCGAAGTTCCTTGATGTTCTCAAATGCGAGTCTGAATCCATCGACCACGGGTCCATCGGTCTCTTTCAGATCGTGATCATCATGTTTTAATGTATCTGGAGAATCAGGGTATGTGACATCTACGAGAAAATAGGATTTTGTCGTAATGGTATCATAACCGGCTGGTCCTTGCTGATTGGCAAGAATGGTATCTGCAAATGTGATCTGATACCTGTGTTCATTTTTGATCTCCATTGGATCGATTATCTCATAATAGATCTTGCCACTGGATGTACCACTGACATGGTCTATTGCATCCCCTGAGAATTCTGCATCATTGTACCCGGCAGAGGGTGGAGAGGGAGTGACTGCCACTACATTAGGTCCAAGTTCGATCTCTCCGGTCAAGGAATTGACCCTCAGTCTCATGGGCGAGTCACTTGGGATGATGTCATTGGTCAGATCTCCACCATAGTCATAGGATACAACTGCATAATAGTATCGCTGTCCATTGACAACGTTATCATCAACATAGGAATGCTGTAATCCAGTTTCATCTCCAAGATAGAATTTGACACCATTTAGGTCTATTGGATGCCAGCCTGATCTGCCATCCACAAGGTCCCACCGAGCCTTTGTCCCATTCTGGGTGTAGGGCTCCAAGAAGGTCAGATTACCTTCTCCATCTGTGATGGTATAGGCATCATTGAATTCAAAGTCCGTCGATCGATATATCTTGTAGCCCTCGAAATCATAGAGGTCAACATTGTTTGTTATCTCACCCATATATCTATCCTTTGATCCTTCGGCATGGGTGTCCCAGTAAAGGGTGACCTTCTCATCACTAGAGACTGCAGTGACATTTGGCGGATCTGGAGCCTTAGCAAATTGATAATCAAAGTCATAGGTGGTCTGAGCAACTTCCTTATTTCTCAATGCGTCTGCTACATCATTACCCAAGGCCACCGACATTGCTATTCTCTCTGTCTGACCTGATCTCAAGGGAAAGAAGCCAGAGGTCACAAAGAGATCGTAATCTCCAGGTGGTTGCCCACCCGCGGGTGGTTGCCAGTAACTTCCGGGTGTCATGTAGAACAGCCACAAGTATCCATCACTCGATATGGGAATCGATCCTGCAGGATCGTAACCCACTGCAGTCAGCCCCATCTGATCTGATTCGGCGACATCTGTCTTATCGATATTTGGCTCACCGGGAAACCCAGTTCCAGAACCAGAGGTCGGCATTTGATCACCAGAACCAGCCTCTAGCCCACCAGACTCATCACCATTGATCCCAATATCATCTGATAGATCCCAATCACCATCATTGTCAATGAAGTCATCTCTTGATTCATCGATCATCTCATCAATGCCCTCATCAATGCCCTCATCAATTGCACCATCACCATCATTATCAATCCCATCGGCATAGGGTTTTCCAATATCCTCAGTATTCACATCGTACAGGATTATGTTTGTGTTTGGCACATGATATCTTTTCCAAGCATCCTCTGATGCTGTCAGTACCATGGTTGAATCTACCAAGGGACCATTTACATCAACCCCCAGTCCAATGGGGTATTCCAATAGATATGGGTCTTCTGGATCAGCATTGTTATCAATGCCATCTGCGTAGGGGAGACCTAGGTCTCCATTATCTAGGCCAATGATATGTATGATTGAATCTTGGATGGCATCATCCAAGCGCGGCCAGATACCCCATAGCATGGCCGCACCATTGATCATCTCTTGATCTATCAATGGGCTGTTTACCTCGCCATCTAGGTCATTATCAATTCTATCTGCATATGTAACACCAGACTGATCCCCAAATGGGACATGAGTCAGATTCTCATCAATGAGTCCATTACCGTTATCATCGATGGCATTTCCAAGGATCTCCTCCATGATCAAACCATCCGTGATGATGGGGCCATTTTCCTCACCATCGCCATCATTGTCAATTCGGTCGATGTTATTTCCAGGTGTTTCGATGAATGAGGTTGCAACAACTCCAACCGGGTCGGAACCGAAGGCGGAGTTACCCACTCCGTCACTGTCCATGGACCAGGCAACATCATATATGAGATCAAAGTCTGGCGTGTCGTCACCCGAATCACCATCACCACCTACAAGGTCTGCTAGCCACATTGAGAATGATACCTTGTCGTAATCATAGGATCCATCATTCTTGATCTCATGAAGGATGAACACTACATCCTCGATCAGTATCTGTTTCCATTCCAGTACTCGGACACCTGCAAGGAGTCCTGCTCCTTGGCGACCAAGGTCTGTTGTGTCAGGTGAATAGGGATTGCCAAGAATATAGTTTCTGTCATCAGAGACCTTATAGTATATCTCTTGTTGTGCGTTGAACTGATCTCTTCCAAAGAATCCATTCCACGAACCAGACCAACCGGGATCGTTCACATCATCCATCTTATCGGGCCAACTTGAAGGCCACGTGCTCTGATCATCACTGATGGCGATCTTTTGTGAGTTTGGATTCAAATAACCTGGCACAGGTTCCCATGCCATGGAATTTCCAGACTGGTCCGATCGGAAGGGAATGGTGACAAGTGGTCTTACCTCTCCTTCATTGGTTGTGACCTCTGCACCTACCGCCAGTGCGGCCAAGGCAATATACATTTGACCTGAATTGACCGGCCACTCGTAAGGAACGTGAGCTGGTATACCACCTGCTCTGCCAGAGATACCCCAATTCAAGATTGATGTCCTTACCTTGTTGACGTCAATATTGGTCCAGCGTCTATAATCTGGATTTCCTCTTTCCAATGACTGGGCGCATAGAAGAGAGCACATCAATGCTAGGGTAAATGTCCTTACCATGAGAGTTGCAATCCTAATTGTATCTCTCTTGGTTCGTCATACCAATCTGGACGCTCAAAGAAATCATTCAGTGTATTTGGTCTCAATGGTTCAAATGGAGAGATGATCTCAGCCCGTTCTTGTTCAATGGTCTCATCTGATACGCCTGAATCTGAGTAAACGTTATTTTGATTTCTACGGTCCAGTAGGTTATAGATGCTCATGTAGATCTTACCATTGATCTTGCCAATATTGATATTCTTGAACAATTTCATGTCCATTCTAAAGGAGCTTGCCTTCCTACGGCTATTTCTCAAAAGAACATTGGAGAGTACCTCACCTTGCTGTTCATAATTTGTGATGGATGGAGTGTAGGGGTAACCACTGCCATATTGAAAGATCGTATTCATTCCCCAGCCCTTATAGGCGGTGGATAGGGAGCCATTGAGATTGTGACCTTGATCCCAGTCAAGCGGTATGATCGATCTTGTGGGTTCCTTGCCAGCTAGGACCGCTCCAAACTCCTCATTGGGATTGGAATTGGATCCTTCCGCGATTTGAAAGGTATAGTCAAGTTGCCATCCAATAAAATTGCTGAACTGTTTGAAAAGTGTGAGAATGATCCCTCTAGAATTACTATAGTCCTTGTTGACATAGGTGTAGTAGGATTTGCCATCTCCTAGATCGATGGGTATTCCACTTGTCACATAATTTCTTGCATCTCTGTAAAAGCCCTTGATCTCGATCTTTGTTTGAAAACCAATTTCCTGTCTCAGCCCCAGTTCATAACTGATGGTGGTCTCTGGCCTTAACTCTGGATTGCCAAATATCCCAAAATCAGTACCTGTCTCTGACAATTTGTAATCAGTATTATTGTATAAGAGGGAAAAATCAGGGGTCTTAAAGAAATATCCATACGCAAAATGAATGACACCTTTGTCAGAGATCGGGTAGGCTACCGCAAGTCTTGGGCTAAGCTGTGATTTTATTGTTGTTCTTCTCCACCATCCCCGTTCATTGATCAGATCTGGCTGGTCATTGAAGCGATCATAGAATTCCGAATATGTATGGTCTGTGGTCATTCCAAGACTGTCAACTTCTGTGTACCATGTGTCACCCCAGTTCAGGTCCTCTAATTCTTCCAATGATAGAGAGTCGAGGGCAGGATTTCTAGGGTCATTGATATAGGGTTCGTGAATGTTATTTGGTGTTTGAGACCTTGGGTCAAAGGATTCATATCTGAGACCGGCATTGATGATCATGTCTCCATATTCGACCTTGTCTTGCACATAGATGGACCATTCGGTTGGTCCATGATCATATGTGGATCGGTTAAAACTACCCACATCTGGAATGACGGGAGAGAATCTTTGGTCTGATTGTGATGAGTCCAAAAGCGCGTAGCTGTCCAACTTGAGTTTGTGTATGCTGTAGTCTGCACCCATCTTGACTTGGTTGTATTTATTGATCTGATTCGTATAGTCCACTTTAAAACTTTGGGTCTTTGTCTCTCTCATGAAACGATCGGTGTCCACACCCCATCGGCTAAAGGTATATTGGGGGAAATAATTAACACCATTACCATATTGAGCCTGAATGCTCTGGGGCACCTCTCCTATGACATGTGCCCAGAATATACTGTCTGGGGTCACATACCGGGAATCCAATGGATTCTTGAAGAGGTAGGATTCGTTGCGATGAACATATTGTGATACATTGATCTCCATGAAGGACATCGAAGAGAATGAGCGAGAAAGGTTCAATCCAAGGAATTGTCCCTGATTCCGATATTTCTTTCTACCATCTTGTGCCATCTGCCTGGAATGGTCGTAGCCTTGATTGACTCCTGAATTGAATATTGTATTGAATCTAAGTTTCGTGGTAGGCGAGATTCTCAATGTCAATTTATTTTGATTGGACCAGGAGTCATGCCAGTTCATGGCCTCATATCCTGGCACATTGAGAGCCTCTCCCTGATCACGTAGGCCATTACCATTATTATCTGTGAAAACGGTGTCGCCGTACATGGTAAATGTTTGTTTACCGTACATCCATCCTCTGGATTTATTCAACCTTACTGATGAATAGAATGTTAATTTTTTAGGTAGGATGGGACCATTCAAATTTGCCGAGATGCTGTAATCATTGAATGGGTTATATGAATCAAGATTCTTAAAGACCTTGTCTCTTGTTGTATGGTCGCCACTATAGACATTTAAAAATCCTTTGAATGAGTCTCCGCCATCTTTTGTGATCATATTTATCACGCCGGTCAAGGCTCTGCCATATTCCGCGTTAAAAGTACCGCTGATCACTTGAAGTTCCTGCAGGTTGTCATTCTCTATTTGAACGGATATGCCGCCATCATAGGCATCGCTCATTGGCACACCATCCACCAAGTATGATATCTCACTGCTCCGACCTCCACGCATATGCAATCCG
>CALCSS010000247.1 GCA_937893835.1 uncultured Fidelibacterota bacterium | reverse complement strand
GTAATGAATTACGTGACGATCTGATCAAGATATACATAGAAAAAAATGTAACGGTCAATGAGAGTGGTCTAACAACATCAGACCCAATGTTGAATGAGGTACTGATGAAAGGAGGCGCTTCTCGCATTAGCAAGTGGCTTCCAAGATCGATCGAAACGGATTCATATGACAATTTTTTTCTGGATCGGTATTATATGGTCCAGCTTTCAAAACCAAATAATCAAATGGAAGAATTGGTGATTCTATTTTCCAATTTAAAAAACATACGCTCTGTTGAACGAGTTCCAATCATAAAGATAAACGATGCACCGAATGATTTTTATTGGCAACAACTATATGGTCTAAGACAAACATATGCTGACAGTGCATATACACTCTGGGACTATCAAAATGGTGAGATTCCAGGTTCTGTTCCAGATGATGAGGTGGTTGTAGGGATAGTTGATCTAGGACTTATGTGGGACCACCCGGATCTCATTGAAAATATTTGGAGAAATCTTGGTGAGGATGCTGACGGAGATGGAAATGTGATCGAGTTTATTGACGGCGAGTGGGTATTTGATCCAGGAGATACAAATTCCATTGATGATGATGGGGATGGTTATATCGATAATTTTCTTGGATATGATATTGCATTCGGTGATAATGACCCCATGCCAAGTAATCTTTCAATGGCTCACGGTACTATGGTTGCTGGATGTGTCTCAGGCATGACCAATAATGAGATTGGTATAGCCTCCGTTGGATGGTCAGTAAAGTTGATGGGTGTCAATAGTGGACAAAACTCTACAAACATATCGCATGGTTATGAAGGAATCTTGGCTGCTGCTCAGATGGGTGCGGATATTATCAACCTCAGTTGGGGAATGAGCTCTTGGTTTGAGTCGCATCAAATATTATTAAACTTCATTGACATTGAATATGACTGTATCCTAGTAGCAGCTGCTGGGAACTATGGTGTGAATGAGGCACATTATCCTGCGTCTTATGAAAGTGTGATCTCAGTAACAGCAACAGGTTCTGGTAATCAATTCAATTGTTGGCCTAATTTCCATGAGACGGTGGACATCTCCGCTCCAGGTGATAACATATGGACCACGATTCCTTTCAGCTCGACTGATCAAGATATGTATGATGCTGTAACCGGAACCTCTTTCTCCTCTCCAACAGTCGCTGGTGCATTGGCCTTATTAAAATCAGTCTTTCCGTATAGTGATTCTGAAATGTTGATATCAAGAATATTAAATAGTACAACCTTTTTTGATGATATGGAGGGAGAATGTAATGGGCAGTCCTTAGAAGGTTTACTGGGCGAGGGGCAATTGAATATCTATGATGCTTTGATAATGGATACATTCATTGAGATTGCTCCAACTGATATTAATGTCATTTCACAAGGAGGTCTGGCTGTTCCTGGTGACACAAACGAAATATCCATCTCACTGTTAAATATATCAGGAAGCGCCCCCATAGAGAATGCGGTCGTGCAACTATCAACAAATTATCCAAGCATTAATATCATTGATAATGAGGCTATTTATGAGGGAGTAATACCCTCTGGGCATGATTTTGAGGTCAATTTCCTAATTGCATCTGATGAAATGACCTCTTTTGGTGAGATACCATTCAGTCTCAATGTCAGTGCCAGTGTCAGTGGTAATATCCCCACTGGCTTGGAATTTGATCCTTATGTTGGTGACCTAGATATCATGATTCCATTTGGTTTCGCACAGGATGGATACCCGATCAATGATGTCACTGTTGATGCGGCTCCACTTTTCACAGATCTATATGGCAATTCGTCATTTTCTCAAATATTTTTCAATTCTGATAGTATGGTGATGGGGAATTGGATATCAGGATTTGATGTATTGGGTTTTCCTTTTGATGCAGGTAGTAGAGTGACTACGTCCATAACTTCAGGAGATGTGGATGGCGATGCAGACGGAGAACTTATCTTTGGCACTGAGGATGGCTCTCTCTATGTTCTAAACAAAGATGGGTCGGTATACCTTGAATTCACTCAGCCTGATCCTATTATTGGATTCCCGGTCCTTTACGATATTAATGGTTCAGAAGAATTAAATATGATATTTATATCTATAAATGATTCTTCATCCAATCTTCATGTTATTAGCAATGAAGGCGATTACATTGAAGGTTTTCCAATCGCTCTTGAAGGTGAATTGAAGTATGGCTCATCTGTTTCAGATCTTGACCGAGACGGTGTGCCAGATATTGTTACACCATCTGAAGAGGGTACTCTGAATGTGATAGAATCCTCAGGTGAGTTAATGCCAGGATTTCCAATTCATCTTTCTTCTAACATTACTACACCAGCGACCATTGCCGATATGGATGGAGATGATGACCTGGAGGTGATGGTTGGCACCATAGATGGTCATGTTCATATATTGAACCATGATGGGTCCATTATGCAAACCTATTCCACGGATGCAGCCATTTGTAGCGGACTATCGATTGCGGATTTGGACCAAGATGGGTTTATGGAGATGGTATTCAATACTTCTGATCATCTGTTACATGCATGGGAGCCTCATTCTCAAATGGAGTTGGAAGGATGGCCTGTTGACATGGGCAATGAATCAGTTACTGAACCCATGATCATAGATTTAAACAATGACCTTAATCTAGAAGTCATAAGCATTGCTAAAGATGGATTTATGAATGTTATACAATACGATGGAAGTAGCTATGACAATTTTCCTTATCTATCATATGATAGTACCCAATTCTCACCGGCCATTGGTGATCTGGATGAAGATAATGACTATGAGATTATCGTAGGAACAAATAATAATCTAAAGGTCTTGGATATTTTAGATGAACTTGGCGATCAATATTCTTGGAATGCATATAGAGGCAATACACATAGAAGCGGATTCTATGATTCTGATCTGTCATACTTACGTTTGGTTGACGATGAGATTCCTTTTGAATTTAGACTGGGTAATAATTATCCGAATCCATTTAATCCTTCAACAAAGATCATCTTTACAATTCCTGAGAATATGCAGATCTCTGTCAATGTCTATGATATAATGGGAAGAAGAGTAAGAACCCTTGTAGACAGATTGCATCGACCAGGAAACCATTATGCTGAGTGGAGCGGTGTTGACCAATCTGGAATCAAGGTCTCTAGCGGGATTTATTTTTATGAATTACGCGGAGAGGGCCTTGTCAAGATAAGGAAAATGCTTCTAATCAAATAGTCCCTGTTTCTCAAGTTTGTCAAGTTTGGGTTTTATGACAAACAAACAATACGGTTGATAGGGGTTTTCATTATAGTAATTGTGGTGATAGTCCTCAGCATCAAAGTAATTACTCAAAAGTGTGACCTCCGTCACAATCTTCTCATCCCAATATCCAGTGCTTTCTGCATATCTCTTTGAATCTTCAGCTATTTTCTTTTGCTCATCATCATGGTAGAATATGACCGATCTGTATTGAGTGCCTACATCATTTCCTTGACGATTGAGGGTTGTCGGATCATGCGCCTGCCAGAACACATTAAGTATTTGAGCATAGCTGATCTTGTTATAATTGAATTCAATCCTGGCAACCTCTGCGTGACCTGTGTTACCGGTGCAGATTTCCTTGTATGTTGGATTCTTGACATTTCCTCCAGCATATCCAGGCTTAACAGATAAAACACCATCTATGCGTTGAAATACGGCCTCTACACACCAGAAGCATCCACCACCTAGGGTTGCAGTCTCAGTATGTGCCAAAGTATTAGGTCCTAGTGCAAGGAAAAAGGTAAATGATAGAGGCAGTATCAAGGATAAACATAAAAATCTGATTTGAACCATCCACCACGTCCGTATTTAATGATGATCTCAGGCATTGAGATGGATATCTTTTGATAGCGTGGAGGCGGATTCATAGATACGTTATATCTTCCTGATTCATTCACATGAAAAGCATATCTACCATTCTCATCAGATATTCTCCGTTTGAAAGGCTCAGAAAGAATGATCTCAGCACCCATTACAGGTTCGCCAGTGAAAATGTCAATAACCGTACCATAAATAATAGATGGCTCTAGGATGCTTTCATCCAAGAAGATTGGATTACCTGATCTTTCAAATATCGGTTCTTTGAGGAGACTTCTCATAATGTAAGAAAGGTTCTCATATTTTCCTTCTTGAGGAACATAGCAGCGAGCCACATCGTAGTGATCGTCATTTACCTTCATCAATATAAAACCGGGATTGGTCTCAAGTGCTTCTGCAGAACCTATGATGACACGATCTGCCTTTTGATCATTTACCAAATTATAAAATACATTCCCATTTATGAAAAAGGTCTCTGCTCGTTTCGTAATAGTACTTTGCTCTAGGTCTGGTATCCTTTTTTCCTCAGGTACTGGAACGATTACCGCACTGACGCTCATGTTATGGTTAGAGTCCAGCACATCGGGGTCTAGCCTAAATGCTTTTTTATAATAATTGTGCATGGAGAACCGAATCTTAGGCTTCCATAAGTAACCAACGATGGGCCTTTCGTAATACCCATTTTCATCTGTTATGGCAGAATGTTTGAGTACACCATTACCCGTGAAGATATCTATATTAACATCCATTAGTGGCTTGGAGGTGACGCTGTCTATCACAAATCCAGTTATGGTGTTCACCTTGAACTCGATGCCTTCCTTTGGTTGAGCTGATAACATAGCGACGCATACTGAAAGAATAAAAAGAAATCTTTTCATATAAATAAATCTACAACATTTTATTTTTTAAGTTTAATCTTTTGATGTATGTCAATAGGTGGTTGGGTTAAGTTTATCATATGGACATTAAAACTTTACAGCCTCCAGATTTTGACTTTTGGACATTAATTGATACTAGATGGAGAGATATGGATTCTCTCAGTCATATCAATCATGCCACATATCTATCATATATGGAATCTGCAAGGGTCGATGTATACATTGAACTTGGTTTTTCTGGAATAAGGAGAGAGATGGATGAGAGCACCATCCTCGCGAGTATGGAGGTACACTATTTGAATCAGGCAACACACCCATCCAAGCTCGAGATTGGTCATAGAATATCTAGAGTTGGTAATAAGAGTTTTGATTTTATTTCATCAATTTTTGATAGTCAGGACAAAAGGCCAATATGCGCGGCCCTATTCAAATTAGTTGCTTACAACTACAAGACCGATCGAACAATCCCAGTTCCAGAATTAATTAGAGAACGGTGTCGCCCAATATGATCACAGCTGTTAAGAATGCTGAAGATATTGGTATAATATGGATGGTCGAATTTCAAGCTCCATGTTTATTTTGGATAGGCTTTTCTTTATCCTCAGCAGATCATGTAAATAGTTTCTAACAGAATACAAATTATTTTATCATTATGGATAGATCATATATCATATCAGAGAATATTATCCAGAAACACCAAGGGTCAATTGTTGATTTCTCAAATGATTGGAGCGGTGATTTTGAGGAATTGAATGGGTTTTTTGAATCATTCAATATCATATCATCAACTGATGAGAACATAGTCAAACCTTATTCTAAGGATTGGTCCAATATGAATGGCTCTGCAAATCTTCTGGTTAGGCCTTTGAATAAAATTGAATGTGCCATTATTTTAAAGACCTGTCACAACAGTAATATCCCATTAACAATCTCTGCTGGAAAAACAAATTTAACCGGAAGTGCAACCCCCAATGGAGGAGTGGTATTATCAACCTCTTTATTGATCACTCCAGATATTGAATTGGATCTAAATAATAAACTGGCATTGAGTCCAGTTGGAATTCCTCTTGAGACATTTAGAAACAAAATTCTAGAAATGTCCAACAAAACACTATGCTACACAGCAGATCCAACCAGCAGGAATGATGCTTTTGTTGGAGGCACTATTTCAACAAATGCATCGGGATTCGTTCCCGGTGAAAAAGGTGCTATGAGGTATTGGGTCAGAGAGATTGAATTTCTATTGCCGAATGGAGATCTGATCAATATTGAAAAGGGACAATATATTTCACAAGAAGGAATATTTCATATCGAATATGATGGAAATGATATTCAATTACCTATTCCGACCTATGATAGGCCCAAGATCAAGAATGCAAGTGGTCTATATTCTGATAAAAGCGGTATAGTAGACCTGATAGATCTTATAGTTGGAAGCGAGGGGATCCTTGGCATGGTTACGGCTTGTCGATTAAAATTATCTGAGAATCCTAAGGATAAACTGGAATTATTCATTTCATTTAATAGTGAATCAAAGGCAATTGATTTCTATGATTATTTGAATGAAGATTTTGATAAAGGCCTTGGCCAATTAACTGCACTAGAATATTTCGGTTATAATTCTCAACAATATATGGATCATAAAGAATTTTTATTTAAAAATAAAGATGATGTTGGGATCTATTTACAAATTCCAATATTTAATGATTCAATTGATTCGAAGATGGAGCAGTGGACCAAATTGTTCCATGCTTTTGATCCTAATTTGGACTTGGATAATGTGGTTGTATTGAACGATCCAAATAATTGGAAAAAGTTTTTTGAGGCTCGTCACTCAATACCAGACAATGCATTGACAAAGACACAGCAGATCGGTGGGGTAAGTATCATAACTGATACAATAGTTCCTCCTCATAATTTTCGAATCTATCTTGATAAGGTTCATTCGTCCTTAAAAAAGGCTAAGATCGAATATCTTTTGTTTGGACATTTAGGGGACTGTCACTTACATTTTCATTTAATACCGGACAGCGAACAAGAAAGGGAGTGCCTAGAGATCTATGATTATCTAATAGATCTATCCTCTAAACTTGGTGGCGTCTATTCGGCTGAGCATGGCACGGGTAAGAGAAAAAGAAATGATTTTAAAAAATGCTATGGACAGGAAGCAGTAGAGATGGTCAAGCAATTGAAGCTTGCGATAGATCCTAATAATTATTTAAATCGAGGAAATTTGGTTGGATGAATCCATGATAAGACTAAAGAGCGATCATAGAAAATATGTAATAATCCTTCTACTCTTTGCTATATCAACGAATATCAAAGCGGATGTCATAGCTCGTCTTGTGAAAGCTGAAGGTCGGGTCCTGTTCAAGAGACTTGGCATGAATACCTTTTCTGAGCAGGCCAAGACTGGATCTGCAATAAGAAATGGCGACCAGATCAAGGTAAGAGAGAATAGTTTTGCAGCAATAGTCTATTTAGATGATAGGTCTATATTGAAAGTTCGCGAGAAT
>CALCSS010000246.1 GCA_937893835.1 uncultured Fidelibacterota bacterium | reverse complement strand
CAAAGGCATGCTGATGAGATTCTTCGTAAAGATATAGATATCCTCCATAGGATGGCGCAAGAATTATTAAAATATGAGACAATTGACGCTATTGATTTAGAAAAAATATTGAATGGTGAAAAATTGACCAGAGCTTTGAATGGAGCATCAACACAAAAAAAACAAAATAGACCAAGGCGTAGATATCCAAAAAGACGTAAGCCTAATAATCCAACGGCAAAGTCTACAAGCAACGAGAAAAATTCAAAACCTAGAAAACCAAAATCACCTCAATCTAGAAAAAGAATAGATATAAAAACTTAAATCCATACAATAATCAATGAAAGAATCTTTCCAAAATTGGTGTAAGAATCCTGATAGGGAAACATTGGTCATGGGGATTGTAAATGTAACACCAGATTCATTCAGTGATGGAGGTAAGTTTTATGAACCAAAAAAAGCACTAGAATATGCTACTGTTTTGATTGATGATGGAGCAGACATCATTGATATTGGTGGTGAGTCAACTCGGCCTGATGCAGAAAAAGTTTCTGTCTCAGAAGAGTTAAAAAGAGTGATTCCTGTTATTGATAGTATCCGTTCAAAGCACTCGGATATTTTAATTTCCATTGATACGACTAAATCAATAGTTGCTCAAAACGCTATTGAGGCAGGAGCTGATATAATAAATGATGTGAGTGGTTTATCCTTTGATATTGATATGCCAAGAATTATAGCAAAATTGAAAGTACCAGTTATCATTATGCATATGAAAGGGAATCCTAAAAACATGCAAGTTTCTCCAGAATACAAGGATTTAATTAATGATATTCTAATATTCTTTGTAGAGAAGATAAAAATGGCGATTAATGCAGGCATAGATCAAAACATGATCATTTTAGATCCTGGAATAGGATTTGGTAAAACTGTTCAACATAATTTTCAATTATTATCTAAGTTAAATGACTTTACAGAATTAGGATTACCCATTATGATTGGACCTAGCAGAAAATCATTTATTGGAGTTACTCTTGACCTACCTGTTAAAGATAGGATAGATGGTACATCTGCTACAGTTTCAGCAGGTATAATGAATGGTGCCCGAATAGTAAGGGTGCACGATGTAAAAATTATGAAGAGAGTTGTGACAATAATTGATAGAATAAGAACTGCTACAGCATGACTCTGTTTAAAATAGGATTCCTCACTTTTACATTAATCGATTTTATTGATATTATTTTAGTTACTTGGGTCTTTTTTAAAGTATATCAATATTTTAAGGATACCCGTGCGGGACAAATGTTAATTGGGCTTGTGATTCTCCTCATTTCATCATTTATTTTTAATTCTTTTGGTTTAAGTGCCATGTCTTGGTTAGTAAATCAATTCCAAACTGTTTGGGTAGTTGCTTTTGTAATTTTATTCCAACCAGAGATTCGCCGTCTCTTGATATATGTTGGACAAACACGATTTTTCCAAAGAATATTTAAAATGGGTACTTCAAGATCATTAGAGGCAATTGTTGATGCCTCTCTCCAGTTATCTGCAAAGAGATGGGGTGCTCTTATTGTTATTCAAAGAGAAACAGGACTTAGGTCATATAAAGAAGCTAGCGTTCAATTAAAAGCAGAGGTCTCAACTCCATTGCTTTTATCAATATTTAATCCCGAATCTCCATTACACGATGGTGCTGTAATCTTACAGAACACATTGATAGAGGCTGCAGGTTGTATCCTACCATTAACAGAAAGTCAGATGATATTACCTGAAATGGGCACTAGACATCGTGCCGCTCTTGGAATCACAGAAGAATCTGATGCAATAGTTGTTATTGTTTCAGAAGAGAGAGGTACCATATCAACAGCTGAATATGGCCGTTTTACCAATTTAGATATGGATGAAATGAAATTACGTCGTTTTCTCAATGAGAGATTATTTATTTCTTCTGGTGATTAATGATACAATTACTCTTAACACTGCCTAAATCATTTAAGTAAATTTTTGAATGGAGTTAAGTGAATTAAAAGAGTTATTTATCCATGCTAAGGAAAAAGATCTAGGTATCAGGGGGTATCTTTGACCTAGATAATCAATCTCAAAAATTAGAAAAACTAAGAAAAAAATCTTCAGATCAAAATTTTTGGAATAATAGTCAAAATGCCACAAGTGTATTAAAGAAAATTTCAATTATTGAAAAAGAAATTCAACTCTGGGAGGATTTAGCTCGACGAAATAATGATATGCAAATATTATTTGAATTTGCAGAAGCTGGAGAAGTTGAATTGATTGAGATTGAAAATGAATTAGAGGCATACAAAAATATTATTTATGAGGTAGAATTAAAACTTACCTTAGGTAGGCCAGAGGATCTTCAAAATGCAATAGTCTCAATTCATCCGGGTGCAGGTGGTACTGAAAGTCAGGATTGGGCACAAATGCTCTATAGAATGTATTCGCGTTGGGTTGAGAAGAAAGATTTTAAATTAGATGTGATTGATTACCAGCCAGGAGATGAGGCTGGGATAAAAGATGTTACATTCGAAGTAAAGGGAGACTATTCTTTTGGTCTATTAAAAAGTGAAGCAGGTGTACATCGTATGGTTCGAATATCACCATTTGATACAAATAATAGGAGACATACTTCATTTGCATCTGTTTTTATTTACCCTGCGGTTGAAGATGATATAGAGGTAGATGTCAATCAGGCAGATTTAAGGATTGACACATACAGGGCAAGTGGTGCAGGTGGTCAACATGTAAACAAGACTGATTCTGCTGTACGAATTACTCATTTACCTACAGGTATTGTTGCTCAATGTCAAAATGAGCGTTCTCAACACAAAAATAAAAATCAGGCAATGAAAATATTAAAAGCTCGTTTATACCAGGCTGAATTAGAAAAAGAAAAAGAAAAAAATAGAGAATTAGAAGATCAGAAAATGGATATTGGTTGGGGAAGCCAAATACGATCATATGTTTTTCATCCATATCAACTGGTCAAAGATCACAGAACAAAATTAGAGGATGGTAATACTCAAGCCGTTATGGATGGGAATTTAGACAAATTCATGAGGGCATATTTATTAAATACTATCCAAAACAAAAAAGGTACCCTAAAGGAATAAAGAATGTCAGATCAACAAAAAAGTTTAAAACAGATCATGGATTTTCGAATTGAAAAATTAAATACATTAATTAAAAATGGTATTAATCCGTATCCTGAAAAATTTGATTTGACTCATAATACCACTGAGATAAAAAAGAATTATGTTAAATATGAGGGGCAAGATGTAATTGTTGCAGGACGTATAATGGCATTAAGAAAGATGGGGAAAGCGTCATTCGTTCAGATTGCAGATTCAACTGGGAGAATACAAATTTTCATTCGAAGAGATGATGTTGGTGATGAAATCTATTCTAATTTTAAATTATTGGATATTGGGGATTTTATTGGAATAGAGGGTGAGGTGTTCACAACTAAGACAGGGGAAATCTCAATCAAAACAAAGATTTTGACTATTCTTTCTAAAAGCATCAGACCTTTACCAGTTGTTAAGGAGAAAGATGGCCAACTATTTGATTCATTCTCTGATAAAGAACAAAGATATAGAAAACGGCATTTAGATTTAATCCTTAATTCTGAAGTACGGGAAACATTTCAAAAGCGTTCTACGATTATTCGTACAATTAGAAAATACTTAGATAATCAAGGTTTTTTAGAAGTAGAGACACCAATATTGCAACCCATATATGGAGGTGCAAATGCAAGGCCATTTACCACCTATCATAATGCTTTAGATCAGGAACTTTTTCTGCGTATTGCTGATGAATTATATCTAAAGAGATTAATTATTGGTGGAATTGATCGTGTCTATGAAATTGCTAAAAATTTTCGTAATGAAGGTATGGACAGAAATCATAACCCTGAATTCACCATGCTTGAGTTTTATTGGGCATATGCAGATTATGAAGATTGTATGAATCTTGTTGAAGATTTAATTCACGAAACTGCAAAAAAAGTAGATGCGTTGGATCTGAAATGGGGTGATTTAAGAATAGATCTATCAAAAAAGTTCAATCGTATACCATTCCTAGAATTATTAACTGAAGCAACTGGGCATGATCTTGAAGAATTTGATGAAGAAAAACTTAGGATGATATGTAAAGAAAAAGATATTGAAATCGATGATAGTGCTAATCTTGGTCAAATGTTAGATGAATTGATGAGTAATTTGATTGAACCTAGCTTAATTGAGCCAACATTTATAGTGGATTATCCAAAGGCAATTTCGCCCCTTGCTAAGACACATCGAAATGGAAATCCAAATATAGTTGAGCGTTTTGAATTATTTATTGGTGGAGCTGAATTTGCAAATTCATTTTCGGAGTTAAATGACCCATTGGACCAAAGAAAGCGTCTTGAGGAACAAGCAAGGCTTAAAGATCTTGGAGATGAAGAGGCTCAGCCTATAGATGAAGACTTTATTCAGGCAATGGAATGTGGTATGCCACCAACAGGAGGTGTAGGAATTGGGATAGATAGACTTGTGATGTTGCTTACAGGTAACCGCTGGATCAAGGATGTAATTCTTTTTCCGACACTCAGATCTGAGTAGTCTTGAAAACACCTGTAAGTTTTAAATTCGCATTACGTTTTTTATTTTCTAAAGGCTCAGACACATTTTCTTCTTATGCCAGTCTTCTTGCGATAGGAGGATTGTCAATAGGAGTTAGTTCTCTTATGCTTACAGCAAGTATCATTAATGGTTTCCATGATACAATTTCAGATAAATTGTCAAGTTTTGAAGGAGATGGAAGACTAGGTCATATTCTTGGAAAGTCCATTTGTATCAATGATGCTGATATTGATTCGTTGGTTAATTATACTCCTGGTGAAGTCTCCCCATTTATTAATGGTGTTGCCTTACTAAGATTTGGCTCCAAGGCAGAGGGAGTGATTATTGAAGGAGTGGATGCTCCTCCTAATTCAATTTCCAATATTGAGAAGATCAATGATGGTAACATCATTATTGGAAAAGGACTTGCCTCATCTCTAAATATTAAGGTCAATGACAAGATTTATCTTCAGGGTCTTTCTTCAGATGAACCTCTATCAAATTTTCCTAAAATAAGATCATTTACAGTAAGTGATATATTCTACTCTGGCCTTCAAGAATATGATAAATCTTTGACCTATATGTCGCTTTATGATGCAAGATCTGTTCTTGCATTAGAAGAGACTGATGTCTCAGGTCTTATATTTAATAACGAAGAAAAAAATCCACCAACCATGTTAGATGTTAATTATCCATATTACTATGAGACTTGGAAACAAAAACATGCCTTGCTATTTGAATGGATATCTTTACAACAATGGCCTGCTTATCTGATGTTTGGTTTAATTGCTCTTGTTGGTCTTGTAAATCTCATTGCTGCGATAACGATGATAATAATTGAAAAAACAAAACAAATAGGTATTCTATTAGCTCAGGGTACGTCTAAATCATTTCTAAGAGATATTTTCATTATACAGGGTGGCTTTATCGGTCTTATTGGTGGATTGATTGGTGGGGTATTATCAATATTTATAATAATGATTCAACTTAAATATAGAATTTTAGAAATACCCTCTGATATTTATTTTATGGATCAGATACCTGTTTCGTTTGATTATATAATATTTTCGGTAATACTTATGTTATCATTTATTTTATCATTGTTGGCATCATGGTTTCCAGTTAGAAATTTATCAGATTTAAAACCTTCTGATGCCCTGAGGTACGAATGAACTGGGAAAAGATTATTACAAATAGATTTTATGGACAATCAAAGGATCATGGAAAATACTTGGGTTTTTTTTCTATGATAGGAATGGGTGTAGGTTGTTTTGCAATTATTATTTCTATCTCTGTAATGAATGGTTTTGAAACTTTTGTCCATAAAAAATTGAATGGTTTCGAAGGTGATATTCGTATATATGATGATAAAAATGATGGAAAATGGAAAAAAAATAACGGTATAGAATCTATTATGCCCTTTATGGAAAGGAAAGCAGTCCTCGAAAACAATGATAATATTAGGGTTGTATCTATCAAGGCTATTGAAGAAGAAAGAATGTCGTCTTTTTATGACTTTTTTCTTCGTGGATCAATACCTGGTCCTGGTGAAATAGTCATAGGGCAGGATCTAGCATATAGACTAGGTACAGAAATAGGTGAAGAGATATTGGCCTCCAGCCCAATTGATCAAATTGTTGGTCTATCTATCCCATTTAAAAAACGATTTAGAATAAGTGGTATTTTTTCAACAAAGATTCTTGATTATGATGATCGACTTGTTTTTATCACCTTGAATGATGGTAAAATCTTGTTTAGTAGAAAGGAAACGATTGATGGATATGATATTAGGATAAAGAATCAATATTCAATCGATGAAGTAAAGGAAAATATAAAAGAATTAATCACTTCAAACATATCGGTAGAATCGTGGGATGATCAGAATAGATCTTTGGTAAATGCCATGAAAATGGAACGCTATGGAACGATTATTGTTCTATGTTTAATATTTCTAATTTCAACTTTTAATCTAGCAGCAAACCTGACATTGATATCTGTTCAAAAAATACGGGAGATTGGAATCCTAAAAGTTATGGGAGCCTCAGAAAGTTCAATTCATAAAATAATAATGAAATTGGGTTTTAAAAGGGCAGGTGTGGGTGCTGTATTTGGATTCTTTCTAGGAATTTCAGTAATTATAATTCAACAACAATTCTCAGTTATTTCATTACCGGCTGAAGTATATTTCATTGATTCACTACCAATGTTAATTTATCTCAAAGATGTAATCATTACTCTTCTCATATCATTTTGCTTCATATTCATAGCATCATTTCTATCTGGAAGAAAATTATCTCAATTAAATATTAAAGATGCAATTCAATGGGTAAAATGATTCTTACTGTAAATAATATTTGCAAATCATATCAGAATGGTCAAAATAACCTCAATGTATTAAAAGATTTTTCGCTAAAAGTAAGTAAAAAAGAGATAATTACTATTTCTGGTCAATCAGGGTGTGGAAAATCTACGGCGCTAAATATTCTAGGAACCCTAGATAAGCCAGATTCAGGGACCATCCATTTTTTTGGAAAGGATATAAATAAATTTGATGAAAAAGAATTATCATCGTTTCGAAATACTAAGATAGGATTTGTTTTTCAATTTCATCATTTACTTCCTGAGTTTACGGCACTTGAAAACGCGAGTATGCCTATGTGGATTAAAAAAGAACCAATAATGGAAAATTATATACTGAATTTAT
>CALCSS010000245.1 GCA_937893835.1 uncultured Fidelibacterota bacterium | reverse complement strand
AGTCAAGTTGAAAACCCTGAACCATAAAAGGTTTATTTTGTTGGAGACCGATCAAACCAGGATTATATCCTACACTAAATAGGCCATCTGCTATTGTCGTATATGCGCCTGCCATCGCAACAACCCTCGGGTCACGCTTGGTCTGCGCCTGTATGGCCATACTGCAAAAAAGGATCATTAGAATGAAACTTCTCATCTATTGCCCCAACTTATCTTTGACCTCAGTGGCGTGTGTCCTGCAGTATTTGATGAGTTCCTAATTTTGACATAATGTCCATTGATGTCACATGATTCACCATTTGAGGCAATGATCTTCAATCTTAACGAATCAGTCTCTGCCAAACCACTTGAGGAGAGATTCCAATCATAAGAGCCTGAGTTATCTAGACCACCTTCGATCAATGTCCAATTATCGGTATACACACAATAGCCTGGCTTATAGGTGTTTGTATCTCCACCTGTGGAGTAGTAAAGGTCAACGGTCTCACTGCTGGTTCCATAGGATGCCCAGTTAATCTCATAGGATTCATTTGTATAAAGTGTTTGTCCACCATTTGGGTATAACATTATCAACTCATTTTTCGCCGATCCAAATGCACCTGAACTACTTAAGGTGAAAGTAATGAAAGAACTGATATCAAGATAATCCTCAACAGATATGAAAACGCCTATATTTCCAGTTCCTGGCAAATAGAATCTTGGCATTGTATAGTGGCTACCATAGTCCGTCAATAAGAATATCTTTGAGGTATCGATCGTGCTGGGATACACCCCTGTCCCAGGTACTGCCACCATACCCTCTGGGTATCCAGTCGAATCATTCTCTCCATAATATGATTCAGGATCAGGGAGCAAGAATTTGAATAACGTATCAACATATGAGTATATCGTATCTGTGCCAGACCCATCAGACCTAATAATATATGGTAGACCATCAATGCATTCTGAATGATCTGTCATGATGTCATATATATATATATTGCTACTGTCTGGGGATATATCTCCACACTCTCTGATGATGTAAAGGCTATCCGTCAATGGCAAGATTCCTTGGGCAGCGAGAGTATCCCTAAAAAAATTGAGCTGATCACGAGAGGTATCCGTAGGAAACTGTGAGTCATTGCTCAATAAGACTGATACCTCAGCTCCAAATGGAAGAGCATTGGTAATGGTCGATACCAGACTTGTCTCTAAGAGGCTATTTCTAATCTTATATCTTGTCTCATGCTCAAACTCCTCTATCTCTGTTGCAGTACCACCCATGAAGGTCATTGGCTCCATTTGCAGTACAAAGGGTATCGTTACCCTAAAACCACCAGCAATTGCCTTATCCGCAGATATCTCTCCTCTTCCATCTACTTTTACCTCTGGATTAATGATCATCTGAACAGGGTTAGATGCTAAAAGATCAATAATGGTTGCACAAGTATCGCATGGGGCAATTGTCTTTGTAAACGAGGGTACAGTATCCTCTACGGATGCATAGATTGTGATTGTGGTACCTAATTTATTTAGTGCTATCACTGTCTTCGCAGTATCCAAGTCACTCGAGGTCGATGGAAAACCAATTGTATCTATGACAACTGGCACATAGGTAAGTTCCCCCAGAGAATTATACCCTTTGAACTCCATGAGCATCTCAATCGGTAAACGAATCTGATTCTTGAAGATTATCTCGATCATCGCCTCAGTAGGAATCGCACCAGTAAATCCAGGAGGAAATTCCTGCTCAGTTGGTTCTGCCGGCATTTCCATATACAAATTTGCTCCTATGGATGAAAATGATAATTGATCCAACTGCATATTCATAGTGAACTCACCCAATGGTGAACCATCTAAAGGGATAGATGCTTTTTGTTCAGGTATAGTGATATCTAATACGAGATCGAAACTTGAGAATGCACTGTCTGGCCATCCATCGCCGTCATTGTCACCATCTATACTCTGAAGACTGTAGCCTCGCATATCAAAGGTCCTGTCGATGGTTATTCCTTTTTTCAATACCGTATCTATCTTTACAGAGTCATTGCCTGGTGTTGGAGAGAAATTTTTAAAGTTCATCAAAAAATTCATATCAAAAGGGAATGAACTTTCCAGATTGCCAATGAGGAGTTTATTTTCATTGAAGGCAGAACCCTGGTCTTTAAGTATATTCCTGTAAATCTCCATCCTGCTGATACCTGACTCTGTCATATCCATTTCAGGTAGCTCCATAGGAGGCATCTCAATTCCATCTGACATGGAATAATTATTAGTTGTCACATCTATGCTATCGATCCCTGCCATTTGAAAAGCTAGTTTAAAATCAACATATAGAGAACCTGGTGAGATCGTCACATAATCATTTGCAGGAGTCAATGACATATTGGTGGCCAACTTCAAGAAACTGGTCAACCCCTTTCCTGAGATATCTGTTGTGTCGGCATAGGTCTGGCCATTTGATATGGTAGGCATATCCCCATGGTTAGCAAGTGTGTCACTTAAGAATAGATTACTATTCCCAGTAACCATATGTGAATAAACATTCTGTAAATCCGTAGGGATACCGTTATTCTTAAATAAAGTCCTATACACACTGTTAGATGGATGGGCACCAATGATCAAAGTATCTATGCTCGCGATAATCGGAGGATCTTCTGGGAGCGGGATAGATGAAAGGCCAAGATCAATGGTCGTATCCAAAGCGGATGATAGAATTCCCATCACAGAATCAAACAAAGCAACTATCAGGGAATTATAATTCGCTGATGTCATATGCCTCACAGAATCTGTTGGGAATGAGAATAGCCTTCCTAATGTGTCACCTGTGCTACTATCAACCAGACAGATAAGACTATCAAAGGGAGTAGGAGGAAAAACTGTTGTGTCATATAGCGTGACTAACTCACACCATTTTGCAGTATCTTGGTAGATCGATGCACCATAGAGTACAACATCAATCCTTTGATCAATTGAAATACCTGGTAATTCAATATCCATACTAATACCTGGGATTTCACCTGATGATATAGCCTGTTCCAGTCCTATGGGGACAGATGGTAGACCTGGTAATTCTGTTGCAGGCATGTTGCCCTCTTGGATTATCTTAAAACCTAAGGAATCGTCTGTTAGAAATATTCCTGAAGTAGAGTCTGATATATCAGACATCTGGTAGCGTGTCTGGACCAAGGGTATCTTCAAGTCCAAATACCAGGTCGGCATCTCAAACTTATCAGGGATGTCAAAATCACATGCTCCTGTGGTCAATACCAACAGCATTAGAAGAGCATGCAAAACTCCCTTCTTCCAGTGGGATAGGATATGTCTCGGGTTTACCTTCATGTTATGCCAATTGTTTTGGACTTCCGCTCTTGAATTTGTGGAATTATTCCGAGAGATACAAAAACAAAAAAAACCCCATTAAAATGAGGTTTAATTTATTGTTTATAATGATCTTAGATTAATATCTATAATGGTCTGGCTTATACGGTCCATCTTTTGATACTCCAATATAATCTGCTTGTTCGTCTGTCAATTCCGTC
>CALCSS010000244.1 GCA_937893835.1 uncultured Fidelibacterota bacterium | reverse complement strand
TATTTGGTCCGGTAAGAAGATGAATTTGATTCTTTTTTGCATCCATTATTATATCGTTAGGTATAAATTTCTCAGTAGATGGAAGTAATCTCTCAACAACTGGGTGTCTGCCATCTTCTATTTTTAATATTGTATTTTTAGTTATAATTGGTTTGACATAATTATTTTTGAGGGATAGTGCTGCAAATGAACTATAGAGATCGATTTCACTTATTGCTACCGCATTCATTTGAATTAATATCTTTTGTGAAAGAATCAGATTACAAAGTTCAAAGAATAGATTCGATTCAATGTCCAAAATTTTCTCTTCGGCATTCAATACCTTTTCTTCATACTCCTTTAGCTCTTCAGTAATGTATCTTTCTGAATTAACTAGGGTTTGTTTTCTTATGAATATTTCTGGAATTTTATCTTGATGAATTTTTGTTACCTCAATGTAGTAGCCAAAAACCTTATTAAAGCTCACCTTTAATTTTGAAATATCTAATTCGTCTCTAAGTCTATTTTGAAATTCTAAGATCCAATCTTTACCATTTTTCAATAGGACCCTTAACTCATCAAGTTCAGGGTCAACTCCTTCTTTTATCACATTTCCTTGAGATACATATACAGGGGCATCTTCATTGATCATTGTTTTGATATTCTGAACAATATCTTTAGAGTCTTGAAATGAGTTAGACAGTTGGGTAAGATATTTATTCTTACTATTTGATAATTTTTTCTTCCATTCAGGTATTTTTCCTAATGTTTTTGCTATTGCAAAAACATCTCTAGGTGAGGATTTGCCTTGATTGACCTTTCCAAGTATTCTTTGTATGTCTGAAGTAGTAGAAAGAGAGTCTATGAGAGACTTTAACATACGCTTTTCTTTGGTAAATGCTTCCACAGTATTGAGCCTAAATTCAATTAGGCTTAAATCAGTTGACGGATTAATGATCGAATACCTTAATAATCTCCCACCACCGGGGGTTTGGGTTATATCTATACAGTCAATTAAAGTTCCATGAACACCTTGGGATGCAAGCGATTGAAAAACCTCAAGATTTTTTATAGTAAATGCATCCAAACCCATGATTCCTTCTTTGATCACTGGTGACAATTTTGGTATGTGATCAACAGAAGATGATAAATTAGATTTTATATGATTGAGCAATGCTCCAGCCGCACAGATACCTAATTCCATATTTTCACAGCCAAAGCCTTTCAACGATTTAACTTCAAAATGTTCAATAAGTGATCTATAGGCAGTATCATGGTCAAACATCCAATTATCAATACGAGACATAAATGGCTGAAATTCCATATACCATGTGGAGGTGGAGTAGATTGCTTTTTCTGAAACAATGATCTCTTGAGGACGGAATTTCAATAATGTGTTATTCAATTTATCTGTATCGCACTCGCCTACATAAAACTCTCCGGTAGATGAATCCAAGAAAGCAAAGCCAGAGTCATGTTTTAATGAGCATATTGCACCGATATATCTATTTGATTTATCATTAAGTGTTTGGTCTCCAGTGAGCGTGCCAGGGGTTACAACTTCAACTACTTCTCGTTTTACTATACCTTTTGCTAGCTTTGGGTCTTCCATCTGTTCGCAAATTGCAACACGATGTCCAGCCTTTACTAACTTTGGTAAATAATTATCTAGAGCATGGTGAGGAAATCCTGCAAGGTCTACATTAGCCGCTTTCCCATTTGCCCGTTTTGTGAGGACTATGCCCAATATCTTTGATGTTGTGATGGCATCTTCTAAAAAGGTCTCATAAAAATCTCCCATCCTAAATAAGACAATTGAATCTTTATACTTATCTTTTACTTCCAGGAATTGTTTCATCACAGGTGTATTGGAATCAATTTTTTTACTCATTTAGATTCTTCCCAGCAAAACGTACATTCCCCTCTCTATAAGTATATTTAGAATTATCCAAATATTCTAGTAATGGTATTGCTGTCTTCCTAGTCAATCCAGTTAATTCCTTAAAGTCTCCAACAGCAAGTGTCTTTTTTCTGTTAAAATATTCTATGACGCTAGATTTAATGAACTTTAATTGGTCATCATGCAGATAAAGATGATTACCCAATGCTTGGGCCTTTTCTTGTTCAAGTAAAATATGTAATAGATCACCCACTCGCTTCGGGTGGAAGCCAGTCAACTCTATTATCTGCACTAATTGAGTAGGCTCTTGACCATTATCGACAAGTATTTTCTCTATTATACCAATATCATTCTTATCCTTATCAGAAAATTGGACTTTATAATCACTTAGTGCATATCCTCCTTGGCAGTCTTCAAGCATATTGTCTTGGATCATTTGATCAGCCATTATATCAAACCACTCATCTGATAAATGCAGAGCATTTATTATCGACTCAGCTGTTATTACTCTCCTGAAGGGATTATTATCATAACATTTTTCAAAATATTTAATGATCTCATCTATTGATCTTTCTTTACCATATTTTGAAAATAAGATTCCGTTATCAGATAATTCTAAACCATCATCTTGCATAACTTGAATTTTATAATTAGAGCTAAAAAACTTCTTTTGCCAGAATTCTAAAGATTTTGGATTTCTCCAATTAAATTCTACTAAAAATCTAAATCGTTTATCTGTCTCAATGGGCATTTCAAAGACCAAACCTTTCATTTTAGACCAAGGTATACTTGGAGTAGTCTCTAAAACTATTCCACCTGCAATGGTCTCCATCGGTGAATATGAGCGAACCACAAATCGATCATCTAAAGCCATAGCTACTGGTGACTCCAAGTTGAGAACCAAACTTAGACTATGATCCTTTTTTAGAATCTTCTGTCCATGGATTGCCACTCTTCCTAAGACCTCTGAAGTACCAAAATGGAATCTAAGACGCTGTTTGTTTTTTATTTGCCAGCTTGTGGATTTAATCATTTTTATGCTCACAATTGCCTGTTGTATTGGTTCAATCATACCTGAAGCGCATACGGTGTATCCACGATCAAGTTCATTTGCCTTGATATTTGAAAAATTGATTGCTGCACGATCACCAGTAATCACTTTTTCAAGACTACCTCCATGGGATTGTAATCCTCGTATTTTAGCTTTGGACATAGAGGGCAGTATCTCAACTTCATCCCCTTTGTTGGCCACTCCATTCACTACGGTTCCTGTTGCTACTGTTCCAAACCCAGTTTTACTGAAAACTCGATCAATATTCATCCGAAAATATTTTGATCCAAATTCAGGTTCAATATCATTAACAACATTTGCAATATCAGATCTTAATTGTTCTACTCCATCTCCATTTAAATTATTAATACGATTCACAGAAAGTTGTTGAAACCCTCTACTAATAAGGCATTCTCTGATGTCCAATTCCACAAGGTCTATCCATTCACAATCTTTCACAACATCAATTTTTGTAATGGCAACCCATCCTTTATTGACTCCAAGTAATGTTAATATTTCCAAGTGTTCTATTGTTTGAGGCATCACACCATCATCGGCTGCAACTACAATCAAGCCAAAATGAATATTTGCGGCTCCAGCAGCCATATTGCGAATAAATTTCTCATGGCCCGGAACATCAATGATTGTAGTGGTTTCATTCAGATATGCAAAACCTAAATCAATGGTCATACCTCTTTCTTTTTCCTCTATTAAACGATCAGTATTCACACCTGTCAGAGCCTTTACCAAAGAGGTCTTACCATGGTCTATGTGCCCTGCTGTTCCAACCACCACTTGTGGCATTTTAGACCTCTTTGATGGCTTGTGCCAATTTAATCACTTGACCTGGTAAAACAGCCTTTAGATCTATATAGAATTTATTCGAGGATACATAGCCTACTACAGGTATCAAACCTAAACGAAATCTTTTTGCAAGGTCATCTATTCGAATTTCCTTAGGCCTGAAGGATAGTGCCATACTATCGATCATGTTTTCCGGTAATGATCCACTTCCTGCTTCAACTTTTGAATTTTCTAGTTTTATGCCAAGATATTTTATCTTTTGCTTGGTTTGATGATTTAAGATCCTCTTTCCACGATTCATTAATGTCGTTTGGGAGGTTGTAAGCATTTTTAAAGCAAGATTATCTTTCGTAAATGCATTGGAGCGATATGATCTTAGAGTCTCCTCTAAAAGACCTATGGTAATCTTATCACAACGTAAAACTCGATATAATGGATTTTTTTTCAGAGCCTTGATCCATTTTTCTTTGCCAATAGCAAGGCCAGACTGAGGTCCACCTATCAATTTATCACCTGAAAATGTGAGAATATCTGGTTTCTCCTTCATAATTGACCTTACTGGAATCTCATCAGCTAAGCCAAGTGATTTCATATCTAGCAAGGCACCACTGCCCCAATCAATCATCACAGGTATCTTATGCTTCCTACCAAGTGAAACCAGTTCATGAAGTGGAACAGAATGCGTAAATCCTTTAACAATATAATTACTTGTATGAACCCAGAGTATAAGCTTTGTCTTTTGAGATATGGCAACTTCATAATCCTTATGGTGAGTTCTATTGGTTGTACCTACTTCTTTTAGGATAGCCCCACTTTTTTCTATGATATCAGGAATTCGAAAAGAACCTCCTATTTCTACTAATTGACCTCTAGATACAATGACCTCACCTCCTTTAGCAATTTCATTTATTGCTAACATCACTGCCGCAGCATTATTATTGACACATAAAGATGATTCACTGCCACATATTGAACTCAAATGTTTTTGCAAATGTGATTGTCTATCTCCACGTTTTCCAGAATCAAGATCAAATTCCAAATTAACATATCCCTCCATCCGTCTTGCTATATTCTTTAACGTACGAGATCTGAAAGGGGATCTGCCGAATCCTGTATGCAAAACTATTCCAGTTCCATTGATCAGGTTAACTAGACTATGAGATGAGTTTTTTTTGACCATCTTTGTTATTTGATCGAGTAATTCTTTGGAGGTTTTCGATAATCTTTCCTTCTTTATTTCTGCTCGATACTTGGCTATTCCTTCATTTATTATATTCTTCAAATATCTTTCATGCAATAATATAGAACCATTTAAATTAAGTA
>CALCSS010000243.1 GCA_937893835.1 uncultured Fidelibacterota bacterium | reverse complement strand
TGATTGGAATTTTCATATGACCTATTACACCAATGAGTCTGAAGTGACGGAATTAACGGTCGACCCATATAACTTTGGTGGATTTGCCACGTTCCTAGGAACCTATAGAATTCAAGAGGGCTGGTCGCCAACGACTATCATCGGTAGTGAGATGGAGGCAGATGGGTTAAATCATCAGAAATTAGGTAATGAAAATCCAGACTATCGTCTTTCATTTAGAAACTCATTTAGTTTTGGACCTCTTTCCCTTTCATTATTAATCGACCATAAAGAAGGTGGCCATGCAATCAATCTTGCAAACCTGATCTATGATCTTGGTGGTACTACAGTGGACTATGATAATGGAGACCTAGACCTTGATGGTGATGGAACAGCATCAGGTAATGGTACTGAACGCTTGACGGTCTTGGGTGGTATAACCGCTCCATATGTTGAATCAACGACCTATACTGCTCTAAGAGACCTTAGTCTTACGTATACCTTACCTGGAAGTCTTACAGAAGGATACGGACTAAGTAATGTACAGCTTGGTCTTGCTCTTCGTAACTGGTGGATGAGTTCTGATTATACAGGTCTCAGTCCTGAAGTAAGTCAGTTTGGTAATGAGGCCATAGGTGGTTCGGTTGATACGAACCCATTTCCGCTCTCAAAGAGCACATATCTTACTGTTTCAATGGGATTCTAATCCGAGGAGGAATTAAATATGAATACAATAAAAAATATTATAATGAAGATTCTGCCAGTAGTACTAGTACTATTTTGGACAGGATGCGAGGACCTGGACTTTCCAGATCCTAATAATCCAACAAGTGACACTGCCACAATTCAATCTCTGGTTACTGGTGCTGAGGCACAAATGCGATCAGGGTTTGGTATTTGGATAAGAGATCTATTGGTCGTTGGACGTGAAGCGTATTACCTTGAACCTGCTGATCCTAGATACACAGGTGAACTGTTACGCGGACCGATTGACCCAGGTGGATTTCTATGTTACACACCATGGGCGGCTAACTACAAGGTCATCTCAAACTGTCAAACTATCTTGAATAGTGCTGAGGCTGATGCCGGGGCAAAGGGTTTTGCAGAAACAGTAAATGCCTATTGCTTGATGCGTGTCTTGAACCTTACGGACACCAATGGTGCCCGTATCAACTATGATGGAGACATCAATGTAACCGAAGCAACAAAAGCAGAGGTTCTAGCTGAGATCGAAAGACTACTGGATGCGGGAAAGAGCGATCTAGCTGGTGCAGGTGATGCTTTCTCCTTTACACTATCAGATGGTTTTGCTGGGTTTGATACTCCTGCGACCTTCACTCATTTCAACCGTGGTCTGATGGCTCGCGTGTCTGTTCTACAAGATAAGTGGAGCCAAGCTCAAACAGCCTTGACCTCAGTTGATGCATGGATGAATGG
>CALCSS010000242.1 GCA_937893835.1 uncultured Fidelibacterota bacterium | reverse complement strand
CCATCTCAAAATATATGATGAGAAACAAGGGCAAGAACATAAGACCCATCCTCAACGTCCTATCCGCAAGACTGTGTGGTGAGCCAACCGTCAATAGTTATCGTGCAGCGGCAATGATGGAGCTGATGCATGTGGCGACGCTGATCCATGATGATGTGGTGGACGAAGCAACGATCAGAAGGGGCCGGCCATCGATCAATAGGGTATGGAAAAACAAATTATCTGTGTTGATGGGTGATTTTATATTTAGCAAGGCACTGATCAATATGATCGCTCTAAGGGACTTTGATGCTCTTGAACAAATATCAAGTACAGCTGAAAAATTAAGTGCGGGTGAGATCCTACAAATTGAGAAAAGCATCACGCGGTCCATGAACGAAGAGGTCTATTTTGAAATGATCAATCAAAAGACGGCGTCCCTGATCGCAACTAGCTGTGAGCTGGGTGCCATCACAACAACAAAGAAGGAAGAAGATAGGCGGGCGACCTACTCCTTTGGAGAGAACCTGGGAATGGCCTTTCAGATAAAAGATGACCTGTTTGACCTATTGGGCAATGAGAATGATACGGGTAAGAACAGCGGGGGTGATGTCAAGAAGAACATGGCGACCCTGCCCCTGATCTTCTCGAAGAACAATATGTCCAGGGTACAATACCGTGGATTGAAGAAGCTGCTGGACGTCAAAAGAAAGAATCGATCGGTCATCTCAAAAATATGTGACATCATCCAAGAGACTGGTGGCGTGGACCATGCCAAGAAAAAACTAGATGAATTTTCTGAAAAGGCCGTCAACGCGATCTTGCCCTATCCAGAGTCTCCTATTAAAAGGTCCATGCTTGACCTAGTGGAATTCAATGCATCTAGAGTCAAATAATCATAATGAACTTTGACCAGAAGAAGATACTGGTCATCAGATTTAGTTCCATCGGAGACATCGTCCTTGCGACATCTCCCCTGAAGACCATCAGGACCGCACACCCAGACGCGCAGATCACCTTTCTGACCTTGGGCAGGTTTGCTCCCCTGCTGGAGTTCCACCCTGACATTGATCGTCTAATATCCATCTCTGGAAAAATGTCGATCAGGCAACTCTGGATCTTTAGTCAATATATCCAGAGAAATAAATATGACCTGACGTATGACCTCCACAATTCACTTAGGTCCAATGTTGTCACCTTTAACTCTAGGTC
>CALCSS010000241.1 GCA_937893835.1 uncultured Fidelibacterota bacterium | reverse complement strand
AAGATGGTAAAGGTGATGATGGAGGGCCTATTCAACCATTTGAATTTTTGGCTGATCTAAATGATGAACAGTTAATAGCGTTATTGAACAAAGAAGAACCCCCTGTCATTGCTATGATCCTTGCCCAACTCGAACCGGATAAGAAAATGCTCATATTGAATAAGTTGGAACCGACGTTAAAAGGCCAAGTGTTGATCGAGTTGGGATCTCTCGACGATATACCTCTAGAGGGCATCATTGAGGTTGGTGCAAGACTGAAGGAAAAATCAACCTATCTACCTAGAACCGCAGAGTTCTCAAGAGGTGGTGCAAAGGAGATTGCAGATACACTAAGTGGTATGAGCTCCAACGAACAAGAACGTTATATGCAAACACTTCAGAATGAAGACCCAGATCTATATGCTGCTGTCAAGGCCTTCTTCCTCACCTTTGATGATATCATGGAGAAATTTCCAGATGATATTATCCGAACTTTGCTCAATTCGATTGAATTAGACATATTGCCCATTGCCTTTAAGGGGTTGGACGAGGAAAAGATCAATGAGATGAAAGACATGCTTCCTCAGAAAAAGCAGGCAATGTATAATGATGACCTTGCAGCAAAACCTCAGCCTAAAAGAGAGGTTGACAATGCTCGTAAAGAATTTGTTGATGCCGCAAAACAGATGGAAAAAGATGGTTCGTTGAACTTAGATGATATCCTTTCTGGTGGGGAGATGGTAGAATAGTCATTTCATTAAAATTAGAATAATAATAAAAAAGCCTCTATAAAGAGGCTTTTTTATTATACTATATTATAATTGGTTTTATATCATAGCTCAGCTTGTGCTGCTGCCAATCTAGCAATTGGCACCCTGAAAGGCGAGCAGCTCACATAGTCGAGTCCGTTTTTCTTACAAAAATGGATTGATGCTGGATCTCCTCCATGTTCACCACAAATACCAATCTTTATTTTACTGTTTACGTTACGACCTAGTTTCACAGCCATTGAGACCAATTTTCCAACACCATTTACATCTAAGCTTTGAAAGGGGTCTTCTGGTAGAATGTTGCGTTCTAAATAATCAGGTAAAAAAGAACCTATGTCGTCTCTACTGAACCCAAATGTTGTTTGAGTAAGGTCGTTTGTTCCAAAGCTAAAAAACTCTGCATGTTCTGCAATTTCGTCTGCAGTTAAGCATGCCCTAGGAAGTTCGATCATTGTTCCAACTAAAAATTCTAGGTCTAATCCATATTTTTCCATGACCTTTGTTGCAACTTCCCTGACAATCTTTTCTTGGTCTATATATTCTGTTACCGTTCCAACAAGAGGAATCATTATCTCAGGGAATACCGAGACACCTTCCTTAGTTAATTCTGCAGCAGCCTCCAATATGGCGGTTGCCTGCATTTCTGTGATCTCAGGATAGGCTATTCCTAGACGACAACCACGGTGTCCCAACATTGGATTTAACTCGTGCAACATTGAGATCCTATTTTTTACAACTTCAACATCTATTCCGAGGTTATTTGCCAAAGAAATTTGTTGTTCCTTCGTTAAGGTCATAAACTCATGCAGGGGCGGGTCAAGTAGCCTTATGGTAACAGGTCGTCCCTCCATGGCTTTTAGGGTACCCATAAAATCTTCTTTTTGGAATGGCAACAGTTGCATAACCGCATCCCTTCGATCATTTTCATTGTCTGCAAAGATCATTTTTCTTATTGCCAGTATTCGTTCCTCATCGAAAAACATATGTTCAGTTCTGCAAAGACCAATCCCTTCTGCCCCAAACTTAATTGCCTGTTTGGCATCATCTGGGCTTTCGGCATTGGTACGTATCTTTAATTTCCGTATCTCATCTGCCCATACCATCAAGTCTTTGTATTCTGGATGAGTATCTGGATCTGCATCAATAAGGTCTATCTGTCCTAAATAAATTTTACCCTCTGTACCATTCATTGTTACCCAATCACCTTCAGAAACCAACCGGTCACCAATAACCACCTCTTTTTTGCTAACATTGATCTGTAATTCACCGCAACCAACTATACAGCACTTTCCCCATCCTCTAGCTACAAGAGCGGCGTGAGAGGTCATTCCACCCTTTGCCGTCAATATTGCCTCAGAAGCATGCATTCCATGTACATCTTCTGGAGAGGTCTCATCTCTTATGAGAATTACCTTTTCACCATTCTTGTGCCACCGTTCTGCATCATCAGCGGTAAAAACTGCTCGACCCGATGCGCCACCAGGGCCAGCAGGAAGACCTTTTCCTAGTAGATCTGCCTTTTTTTCTGATTCTTTGTCTAACATTGGGTGTAGTAGCTCATCTAATTGTTCTGGCCGCACTCTTGAAATGGCGGTCTCTTTATCGATCATTCCCTCTCTTACCATATCAACGGCCATTTTAATTGCGGCCGACCCATTACGCTTTCCAACACGAGTTTGAAGCATCCAAAGTTTTCCTTCTTGAATGGTAAACTCAATGTCCTGCATATCACTATAGTGTTTTTCAAGGCCACTTCGTATTTCTTTTAATTCAGAATATATTTCTGGCATAGTTGATTCGAGAGAGGGTAGATCTTTGGTGCCTTCTGTTTTTGTTTCTTCATTTAGCGGGTTTGGTGTTCGAAGGCCGGCGACCACGTCCTCACCCTGAGCATTTACCAACCACTCTCCAAAAAATTTATCCTCACCCGTAGCGGGATTTCTTGTGAACGCCACACCTGTTGCAGAGCTTTCCCCCATATTTCCAAACACCATTGTCTGAACATTAACCGCGGTTCCCCATTCTTCTGGTATATTTTCAATTCTTCTGTAGTTTATAGCTCTTTCTCCACTCCAACTTTGAAACACGGCCATTATTGCTCCCCATAATTGATCCATTGGGTCATCGGGAAATTCGCTTTTTAGTGTCTTTTTTATCTCTGTCTTGAAGTTTTCTGATAATAGTTTCCAGTCTTCACCGCTGAGGTCCGTATCATTTGTGTATTGATTTTCATTTTTGTGTTTTTCAATTAATGATTCCAGCCTATGTCTTATTCCGATACCATTTTTTGGTTCTTTTCCAGCAGCCTTTTCCATGACAACATCAGCATACATCATGATCAAACGCCTATATGCATCATATACAAATCGGTCATTACCTGTTTTATCAATTAGACCAGGTATGGTTTTTGATGTCAGGCCAACATTCAGTACAGTTTCCATCATACCAGGCATTGATTGTCTTGCACCAGAGCGTATTGATACTAACAATGGATTTTGGGTGTCACCAAATTTTGACCCCATGATTTCTTCTGTACTCCTAAGTGCTTCTTTTACTTGAAGATCAAGCGCCTCTGGAAAGGTTCTATCATTATCATAATAAAAAGAACAAACCTCTGTAGTGATCGTGAAACCTGGTGGAACAGGAATTCCAAGGTGGTTCATTTCAGCAAGATTTGCACCCTTGCCACCTAAGGTGTTTTTCATTTTAGCTGTACCATCAGCTTCACCATTACCAAATAGATATACGTATTTCACAGATCAAATCCTTGTTATAATTATAAAAAAATAAAGTTTATCAGGGCCGGAGTTTATTTAAAAATCAGGAGAAAAATATCTTATCTCTTTCAGATTACCGTTTTTATCATAAAAGAACCACTTGTCAATCATCTTTCCATCTCTGTATGCACCCTGCATCTCCTTTCTTGTTCTTTCATGGTCCCACCAACTGGTCCAGGTAGCATCCTTTTTTCCGTTTGCATAGTATCCCTCTGTTAAGCGTCCGTCCTCAAACCAGGCTGTCCATTGACCTTCTTTTACACCTTTTGTAAATGACCCTTCCTGCACCTTTTTTGTTTCATCATCCCAAAATACCCACATACCATCTGCGCTGCCCTCTAAAAGCGTTCCCTCTTTCTCTTTGGCACCGTTCTTATGGTAAAATGTCCAGGGTCCATCCATAATACCTACATCGTATGTACCGTGAGACTTAATATGTTCATTGTCATACCACTCTGTCCACTCACCATGTTTTTCACCTTCCTTATAACCACCCTGCTCTTGTTTTCCTCCGCTCCAGGGAAGAACAGGCTCAGGGTCTGGTACATCTACAAGGATTATTTCAGGAACATCTTTTCCACTAGGGAACCACTTAACCCACTGGCCGTCCTTTTTTCCATTTTTTGTTCTTCCTAAAAATAAATAATCTGCTTCAGGGTTCTCCTGAGTAATGATACCAGTAAAGGGAATCTCTTCTCCAAGTTTGTAGAATGTTGATTCCCGCTCAACCAGATCTTCTAGAGATATGTGTTGTAAACCAGAACCAAAATCAAAGTCAAAGTCCTTTTCTGCCTTTTTATTCCAATATGTCCACATGCCCTCTGGCAAACCTTCTTTGAAAAACCCCTCTCTTTGCATGGTCCCATTTTCATAATAATATGTTGTTAGCCCCTCTCTAATACCACCTTGGTGAAACCCCTGTTCCTTTATTTGATCATTATTTGAATACCAGATCACCCATGGACCCTCAGGTGAATCTGATTTATATGTGGTCATGGTACTGCGATAACCGTTTTCCCAAAATGTACTTGGTCCATCTAGTTTTCCATTTTTATAAAATTTCTCTTCTTGTTTTTCTTCAGGTGTTAACCATGTGGTAGAACGGCCATCTCTCTTACCACCAGAGAATGTAATTTCCTCAGCAATAGACCCATCCTTTGAAAAATATGACCACAACCCATCCTGTTCATCTTCAAAATAATGACCCTCTGATTGTTTTCTTCCAGAATCATACCACCATGTCCAGACACCGTTCTTTCTTCCATCGACATAATGACCTTCCATTTCCTTATTGTCATTCAAATACCACCACCAATTCCACAGTTCATCATCATTCCCAGCCTTATATGTACCGCCATTATATGACCATGTACCATCAGTGAATGTTAAATTGTGATCGTGTTCAAACCACCATGTCCACTTACCGTAAGGTTTACCTTTTTCGTACGACTGTTCCATGTGAAGGTGACCGTTTGCATACCAGTATTTGTAGACACCATCAATTTCACCCATGTCAAATTTCCCTTTTTCCTTGATGGTCCCATCTTCATACCACAAAGCCCATTCACCATTCTTTTTCCCACGATAATATATTCCCTCTACTTCTTTTTGACCATTTCTATACCACTGTACCCACTGCCCATCGCGCCTTCCAGCCTGGAAACGACCAAGCAATAGATAGTCCTTTAGTCCACCTGACTCAACTACAATTCCCGTATATGGTTTATGTTTGCCAATCTTATAAAACAAGCCATCGCGTTCTTCCAGTTCTGCAATCCTGACGCGGTCCAAGCCAGACCCATAGTCAAACCTAAAATCCTCAGTGCCATCGGCAAAATAATAGGTCCAACTTCCTTCTGGTTCATTGCCCCTTATAATTCCCTCACGGTCCTTGTTCCCATTGTCATGCCATACAGTAACTAGGCCATCAAGAACGCCATTGACATATGTCTCCTCACCTTTCTTATGGTCGTCATTGTTCCACGACACCCAAAGACCATGTTTGACACCATTTTTATAATTCCCTTCGCGATCCTTTACACCATTTGGTCTCCACCAAGTCCACTGACCATCCATTTCACCTTTGGAATAAATTTCTTTGGCCTTAAGTACACCATCATCATACCACAGGGTCCACGTCCCGTTTTTTTCGTCTTTAACATAGTTTCCTTCTATCGTTTTGTAATTATCCTTATTCCAAAATAGATAGAGACCATTCTTAATTCCATTTGAATATGTTATTTCTTCGGTCTTTCTGCCATCATCTGACCAGTAGGTCCATTTCTGGTCGAGTTTATTATTTGCGTATGATCCAGATTTTTCCTTTACAATTCCTCCTTCATACCAAGATGTCCAACCGCCATTTAATTTTCCACTTTTATAACTGGCTTGAAATTTTTTATTTCCGTTCTCATACCAAGACGTCCAAACGCTATCGCGCTCACCATCGGTGAATTTTCTCTCTGATTTTTTTGCACCATCATTGAACCACTGTATCCACAGACCATCTTGTTGACCATCTAGGAATTGCGTCTGTTCTTTTTTAATTCCAGTATCATAATACCAGATCCATATTCCATTTTGTTTTCCCGTGTCATAAATCCCCTCTTCGGACCTGTTACCATTTTCATGCCATCTGATTATTGACCCATTTAGCTTACCCGCTGAATAATTTGATTCTTCCTTTCTCATTCCGTTGAGATACCAATTGGTCCAAAGACCTTCTCTGTTTCCAAGGGAATAAGAACCCTCCATTTGTTTTGATGGGGGGTCAAAGACCTCATTGCTGTTCAAATCTAGAACAACGGTTTCTGTGGAGTCCCACACCCCATTGTTCTCGCCTTCGTCTTGGGTATTTGGAGTTCCATCTTCCCCAAAGTCTTCATAGACCTCTCCCTCATACCAAAATGTCCATAGTCCATCCCGAACACCGTTGGTATAGTTTCCTTCTGTTTCAAGAGCCCCGCTTGGGTAATATGTTGTCACTAGACCATCATTTTGGCCTAGTGCCAAAGATGACAGCGCAAGTGATGTAACCAGTATTTTCCGCATGGTCAAATCCTCATTGTCTGAGTATGTAAAATAGGAGGTATTCTTGGATGAATATCTTTTTCATCCCCCTCTCGGATACCTTTTGTTCCCAAAATTAAGACAATGAGACGATAAAGTCAAAAAATTGTATAAATAATCAATCGCCCTTATTCAAGCGTATCCAGAAACTTTGACCAAACTTATCATTGAGATTAATTAAACCCTCGTTTGAATTGTTTGTTCCCAGGAATGAGGTTTCGGTCTCAAATTTGTTATTTGTTCTAAGATAACCACCGCCATCCTTACCATTACCAAGATATGTTGTCATTTTTCCAAATTGGTTATAGGTGCGAAAGTAACCACTCCCAAGAAAGGACCCGGTCTCACCAGCAGCATCATAGACACGCAACTGCCCTGAACTGTCAGCACCGGTTCCCATATAAACCGTTTCTTGTCCATTGAAATTATAGGTTCTTAAGTATCCGCCACCACTGATTCCCGTACCAAGAAAAAGCGTTCTTTCACCAAACTGGTTGTATGCCTGGTAATATCCCTCTCCTAGATAAGACGATGTTTCACCATCTTTATTGTATATCCTAAGTTGGCCTGCATGATCTGATCCGGTACCAAGGTAAGATGTCTCTTTTTGAGAGTTGTTATATGTTCTAATATATCCACCCCCCATACGACCCGTCCCTACATAGGCAGATTCATCACCATTACCATTATACGCCCTCATATATCCACCCCCATCCTTACCAGTACCAATAAACAAGGTTGGTTCTCCATATTGGTTGTATGTCTGCATATAACCATTTCCTAAATAGCCCATTATAACACCACGATCATCTTCTATGGTGAGGCTTCGTACAACCAAATGACCAAGTTCATCGGTCTTTGGTCTTAATCCTAAAGTTGAAAATACAAGCAGTGTTATCAAAACACCGATCAACGCACTTTTTGGATCAATGACTTTCATAATTACCTCCGGGATTGATTGTCATTGAGAGTTCTATGGCTAATTTAATCATATTCATAGGTATTAACCCTAATAGGAATTTCGTTTTTTCCTTGTCTTCCGCGACGCAACATATCATAATTCTTTACCTCTTTTATTCGTCCTTCATTGTCATAAAAAAACACGTTTTTTTCCAGCACCTTATCCTGGCCATCCAAGACTGCCTCCACATAGGTACGTCCTTGATTGTCCAATAAAACCTCTCTTATTGAATTGAGTTTTATATTTGAGTCTGAATAATAATCAAACGTCTTAAAGTTCTCATCATCAAAAACAGTATTATAAATTTTCTCAACCGTTCCCTTTTCATTATAAACCACGGTCGAAACACGACGACCTAGAATATCATACTCGTAGGTCTTTGACCCTAGCGATTGACCAAATCGTCCAACAGACCTTTCTTCAGTTAATTGACCTAGTTCATTATGGAAAAATATGGTTTGAAACATAACGGAGGGGTCAAAATACTCACCTTGTTTCTTTGGTCCCTCCAATAAACCCAATTTAAAACTAGTGATAACGAGTACATAGTTGTTATATAGTTCTTTGTGTTCAAGCATTGTACCAGTTGAATCATAATTATAGCTTTCACCCCAAAGCATATTTTTTGAATCACCACCTCCATGCATCATATCTGGATTGATTGCCTGAAAAGGGTTATATCTAATGCGTTTAATTATTTTATTATTACCATCATATTTTTGATATTGCCTCCAATAAAGGCTATCACCCGCTCCATATAGTGCTGTGCTTATTCTATTCCCCTGACTATCATATTCAAATCTATAAGATAGGATCATTTCCTGGTCATAACTTCTTCTTAATTGCAGACCTTCATTAGGACCAGATACATAAACATATCTTTTGCTCAGCGGCAGAGTATGACTATAGATGGTACTGTCAACAATCAATCCATTTAGATCAAAGTTCAAAACAATTGAATTCTTTAATTCTTGTGTTTCTGTGCCAAAACTTTCAAAGATATGGAATACCTTTATCGTAGTAACCCTGTTGCCTAATAAGATTGCAATAAACAGAGAACAAATAAAAAATTTTGCCTTGATAAGCATATTCAAATTTTATCTATCTGATTCATTTATATCAAATATTCAATTTAGGTGCCTTTTTCAATTATCAATGGCTTATTGAATTTTTTATGTATCAACTGATTATGGCTCCATAAAACTTGTAATAAGCTTTTATATATCAAGACTTAACTCAATTAAGTTATCTCTTGCTTTAAACGATAATTGTATTTTAAAATCAAGGGGAGCCTACAAATGGCTCACTCATGCGGAGTTCTATCTGAAACATACAATCATAAAATATGTTTTTGTGTGTTGTGCGTCCACTTTATTGGGCACCAACCTCAAAGACGTTAGTTATAGCATCAAACAAAATGGGATAATGGTAAACCTCGACTATACAGACCCAATTGATGATGATGCTATTATCGGATGGAAGTCAGACAGGGGGTGGGTCTACCTGACCCTACTTGGTGTTCGTGCTCCCAAGGATAATAGATCCCAGGAAAATTTTTCCGGAGTAGTCAAGAAAATCGTAATTGATGATTTTGATGAGTCTACGCAATTAGCGATCTTGATACGGAAACCAATACTTGGATATGATATAATCAACTCCAAGACCTCACCCAGCACAATAGTTTTCATACATACTGAAATGAGAAAATCTGAAGTAGCAACCTTAAAGCAGCATATAAAAGAAGGGGGGTCGTCGGTATTTAATGTTGCCCAATCCTCAGGTTTCCCAAAATATAATACAAATTTTAAGAATGCGTTTGATGAGGCGAGAGAAGAATTGGGACCAAACGCAATCTTTGAATATCATGGAAAACTATACACAACAAATCATCCCGGAGAAAAAGGAGGTTCAGCCACCTCGGTTTTGATGAAAAATTCAAATTCAACCATCAAAGAAGTCCAAGATTATTCACATCAATCGACAGAGTTGACAGAAAAAAGTTCTCCAAATAACACACTTGAAGAAATATATGTTAACAATATGACCGGTGAAACTGTTACTGAAAAAATCGGTGAATCTATTGTCTTGAATGATAATGAAATAAATATAGATGAAACAAAAATGGAGATGGTACCAAATGAAGACGATCGCTGGTTTAGTGGAGTATTGCCCACGTATGATAAAATGAATGATAAATCACCCATTCTCAATGAAAGAATAAAAAACACCGACACCTTGACCATAAAAGAAAAACCAATCATGGTTGAATCTTCATCAAAAAAACAAAGTGCAAGAAAATGGGCAGGTATTTTCAATATTTTCAAAAAGAGAAAAAACAAGAAAAAACATCCAGGAGAAAATCTTGCTGAAAAGAATATTATTGATATAAATAATATGGACGAACAAGACCTAGTATCTGAAGGAAATAAATTTTCAAATTTGCAAAGAAAACATGTCCCTTCTCGGAATCAAAATATGAATATGCAATCCGTTGATGATGATATATTTGCAGAGTCGGAAACGCAATTATCTGACACAAATATAGTAGCCACTGTTGATTTTGATCAAATATCAGAATCAATAAACTCAGACTATCAAGAACTACAAAGGATATATGTCCCAGATCATTTAAATGTGATCAATGACACACTGAGTTCACAACTATATTATACATCACCCACTCAATCTCCAGACACAAACACTGTTCAGGCGTGGTTCATTGATGAGAGCATCATACCAGATGAATATGATGCTACCCAACTGCAGAAACAGCACATACCTCTAAAAAGAGATAATATAGTTTTTAAACAAGAAGATTTCTACCCGCATGAAAGGTTGCTACAAAACACCCAGTCCCCAGACACAAACATTGTTCAGGCGTGGTTCATTGATGAGAGCATCATACCAGATGAATATGATGCTACCCAACTACAGAAACAGCACATACCTCTAAAAAGAGACAACACGGTCATTAACACCAATGAGGATACTTATTTGAACGAGTCACCGCCACAGATTCCTGAATATACAGATCAAATCATTCTAGAAAGACGATTAAAGACAACCTTTAAGAATAGGGGCGTTGTTCGTATGTCAAGGCCAGATCAAGAAACTCCATTTAAGGCGGATTCCATTGAGAACAATACTTGGTTAAGCTACTTTCCACTGCAAGATGATTCAGTTAAAGAATCATTAAAATGGAATTTTAAGCAAGAAAGAGAGGTGCCTAGATATTTACAAAGCGAGAGAGAATCCTTAGATTATTATAATCAACGCAACAATGAATATCAATGGCGAGAACAATTATCCGATAGTAGACCAAAATCCTTTCCAAAAAGACAGACAGATCCTGGTTTTATGTATTATCACAATGGAGGTGTTCGAGTTGAGTCAAATATGGAAGGCGTTCCTATTTATATAGATGGAAAATATGTTGGAGAGACACCCTTGGCTAGGCCAATACAGGTAGAACCTGGTTGGCACCAAGTGAGTGGGTTTTCACCGGTATATACATATCTAGCCTCAAAAAGCGGGCTACAATCTGTTGGATATAATGATTCAATAATTCAAAATAACGAATCATATGGTGCTACGACATTTTATGCTGAGGCAGGCAAACTTGAGACGGTCGAATTAAAATTCAATAAGATGGGTGATACGCCTAAAAAATGGGCTGAACTAAAAGGCGGTTTGAATATTGGGCTACCCATGTTTGTTTTTGTGATGAGTATGATCTTGTATTCTATGTGAACCTTTTAAATAATATTTGTTTAAAAATATAATTCATGAATATAAAGGATAAAGTTCGTTCAGTAATCCTATCCCGTACCAAACATAAAAAAAATAGGATGGTGGGAATTGAAGTGGAAAGCATTTTGCATACCAGCGATAATAAAAGGCTTCCGGTCAATAAAGGTACCCACCTTTCTGCAGTAGACCTTATTAATATATTAAATAAAAAAAACGGTGATAATGGTATTTGTTCATTGGAACCAGGTGGACAACTAGAATGGTCCAGCCCACCATTTAATGATTTAAATGACCTGCAAGAGGCAATGGAAGAGCACTATTGTTTGCTAGATACAGTTTTATTAGATCATAAATTAAAACTTGTCGATTATGGATTAGACCCCATTTATGCACCAAAAGAGGTCGAACTTATCGATCAAAAAAAATATCACTTGATGGATAAGAATATGGCAGAGAATGGGAAAATGGGAAAATGGATGATGCGCAACACCGCAAGCATACAGGTCAATCTTGATACCATCGATGCTATAGATATGGAAGAAATGGTTTTTGTTGCAGACTGTATCCATCCTGTGGCCTCATATTTGTTTGCAAATTGTCCTTATAAAGAAAGTAAAAAAAACGGTATGAAAAATATTAGGAATATAATCTGGGAGGAAACAGACAGGTCACGTTGTAGAAACTTATTTGACCATGGGATTCTTAATTCGAAGGGACTAATAGATAAGTACATTGAATACGTTATGGAAGTGCCAAACATTTTTCAACTTGATAGACATGGAAACATATCAGAATCTGAAACAAACATAGGTGATAGATTTGGTTACTTAGACAGGTCACGTAATTTACTGGAAAGAGATATTCATGCTGCGCTACATCAGATCTTTACAAATGTACGATTAAAAAGCCTAGTGGAGATTAGAGGTGCAGACCGCACTCCAAGAGGGTTTGAAATGGCACCTGTAGCATTTTGGACTGGCTTATTATTTGACAAAAAAGTTCGGAAAGAACTCAAGGAAACATTGATGAATTGGTCTGAAAAAGATAGAAGGCTATTTAACGATTGTGCACTTAGGTTGGATATAGATCAGAGGGGCCCACAAAAAAGATCTTATGGATATTGGATTCATTATTTTTCTGATTATGCCTTAAGGGGTTTAAGAAATCGAAAACTGAAAGAGGAAAAGTTGTTTTTGGATTTTTATGATATAGTAATGAAATCTGGACCATTTAGTTTACAAACACAGGCGAATGAATCGACATATTGTTCATAATTGTGTATGGTTCCCAATTTTTTTAATAGGATTGGCAACTTTAATTCTTGGCCTTGTTTGGATTTGTCATCCAGAACCATGGCTTTTGGACCAAGCTCCAAATGAGGTGTTGATCAAAACGACCTTTGAAAATCTTTTTTCATCGGATATCAACAAACATCTACCCACATATCTTAAGGTTATGTATAGATTTTTTGGGTTATGGTTAGGTACTATTGGATTGTTAATATTATCCTATGTAAGAGTTACAAAACTTGGCACCAATAAGGCCCGTAGTTCAATTTATTCAACATTATTTATTACGCTTCTTTTTTTATACTATCTCATGTACAAATATCTTTACGTCTCTCCCTTGTTTCCTCTCTTACACAGCCTTGCTCTTTTGTTGACCTTCAGTATGTATTTTTCAATTCAAATAAAAGAATGACCAAACATATGAAAACATATATATTTAATTCAGTAAATTTCTTGCCCTAGGTTATATTTATTTTGAACACGTATTTTACATCATCTCTTTTTAGAAAAACCCTGGCAGCCTTCACAGGTCTTTTTTTAACATTGTTTCTCATGGGACACCTAGTTGGCAATCTACAATTGTTTATTTCTGGTGAGATTGGTCAAAAGCAGTTTAATGAGTATGCGCTGTTTATGACCACCAATCCTGCTGTAAAGATCTTATCCTATATAACATACTCATCTATTTGCCTGCATGTTTTTTTTACATTATTACTTGCCATAAGGTCTAAAGGGGCACGAACAATAGAATATTCAAAGTCAAGCGGGAACACCAACAGTGACTGGAGTTCTAGAAATATGGCGATCTTGGGAACCGTGATCTTGATCTTTTTGGTTCTCCATTTAAAAAGTTTTTGGTATGAAATGCATTTTGGGACAATAGGTTCAGACCCCTGGGGAAACAAGGATCTATATACAGTAACCCTAACGGCATTCCAGAGGCTGTGGTATGTTGTCCTTTATGTTCTTAGTATGGTTGCCCTAGCATTACATCTAAAACATGGCGTTGAATCCGCGTTTCAAACCATTGGTATGAAAACTAGATTTTATAAATCAATTATTCACAGAATTGCCTATTCGTTTGCTTTGGTTGTTCCCACTCTTTTCGCAAGTATACCAATGTATATTTATTGGAAACAATTATGATTTTAAACAATAAGGTACCCGAGGGCCATCTCGCACAAAAATGGACTGATTACAAATCAGAAATTCCACTAGTAAGCCCAGCGAATAAGCGCAACATAGAGGTTATAGTTGTGGGTACTGGCCTTGCTGGAGGTTCTGCTGCTGCATCCCTTGCAGAGATGGGGTATAGGGTCAAGGCCTTTTGTTTCCAGGATAGCCCAAGAAGGGCACACTCCATAGCCGCACAAGGAGGAATAAATGCAGCAAAGAATTACCAAAATGACGGTGACTCAGTATATAGATTATTTTATGATACGATCAAGGGCGGTGACTATCGTTCCAGAGAGGCCAATGTTTATAGACTTGCTGAGGTTAGCGCAAATATAATCGACCAATGTGTAGCGCAAGGTGTTCCCTTTGCTCGTGATTATGGTGGCACATTAGACAATCGATCATTTGGTGGTGTACAAGTATCCAGAACATTTTATGCAAGAGGACAAACCGGTCAACAATTGCTCTTGGGTGCATATAGTGCTCTAAGTCGACAAATAGCCAAGGGCAATGTCACGATGTTCAATCGCCATGAGATGTTAGACATAGTTAAGATAGAAGGAAAAGCTAGGGGAATCATCGTTAGAAACTTGATAACTGGAGAATACCAAAGACATTTTGGGCACGCTGTAGTTTTGGCAACCGGAGGTTATGGTAATGTCTATTATTTATCTACAAATGCAATGGGAAGCAATGTGACAGCGGCATGGAAAGCCTATAAACAAGGCGCCATGTTCGCCAATCCTTGTTTTACTCAAATACATCCAACATGCATACCAGTATCAGGAGAATACCAATCAAAATTGACCCTGATGTCTGAATCATTGAGAAACGATGGAAGGATTTGGGTGCCTAAGAAAAAAGGTGACAAAAGAAATCCTTCTGATATTCCAGAGGAAGACCGCGACTATTATTTAGAACGTCGCTACCCAGCATTTGGAAATCTTGTACCAAGAGATGTTGCCTCTAGAGCCGCAAAAGAGAGGTGCGATGAGGGTTATGGAGTTGGCCAGACCGGCCTTGCGGTCTACCTTGATTTTAAAGATGCTATCAACCGACTTGGGGAGGATGTTGTATCTGCGCGTTACGGTAATCTTTTTGAAATGTATGAAAAGATTACCGGTGATAATCCATATTTAACACCTATGAGGATCTTCCCTGCAGTACACTATACGATGGGAGGCTTGTGGGTTGATTATGATTTGATGACAACCATCCCAGGATTATATGCAATTGGTGAATGTAACTTTTCTGACCATGGTGCAAATCGACTAGGGGCATCGGCATTGATGCAGGGTTTGGCCGATGGGTATTTTGTACTACCATACACGATTGGTAAATATTTATCAGATGACATTCGTACCCCGTCAATAGATATTGGCCACGAAGCGTTCGAATCTGCAGAAAAAAACGCTAGAGAAAGGAATAAAAGATTATTGGGGAACAAGGGGTCTCGCTCTGTAGAGAGTTTCCATCGTGAACTTGGGAAAATTGTATGGGATCATTGTGGTATGTCAAGAAATAAGGAGGGCCTGACCAAGGCAATCGAAGATATAAACACATTAAGGAATGATTTTTGGAATAGTGTAAATGTCCCAGGTAGGGATGATATTTTGAATCCAGAACTTGCTAAGGCTGGTCGAGTTGCAGATTTTTTTGAATTAGGTGAATTGATGATGAGAGATGCTCTTGAAAGAGATGAATCCTGTGGTGGGCATTTCAGAGAAGAGCACCAAACAAATGAGGGCGAGGCACTTAGAGACGATGAAGGGTTTACTTTTGCCTCTGCTTGGGAATACAAAGGAAGAGACGTTCCTCCAAAACTTAATAAAGAAGAGTTGGTCTTTGATACCGTACATCCAACTCAAAGAAGTTATAAATAGTATGGAAACCTTACATCTTAATCTAAAAATATGGCGACAGGATGGTCCCAATGATTCTGGAAAATTTGAATTATATAAGGTTAATGATCTCAATGCCCATATGTCTTTTTTAGAGATGTTAGATGTCTTAAACGAGCAACTCATAGAATCTGGTGATATTCCAATTGCTTTCGACCATGATTGCAGAGAGGGTATTTGTGGAATGTGTTCCATGGTGATCAATGGTAAGCCACACGGGCCAATAAAAGGCACGACTACTTGTCAATTGCATATGCGACACTTTATTGATGGGGACACAATTACCATTGAGCCATGGAGAGCAACGTCCTTCCCCGTAATTAAAGACTTGGTAGTAGACCGTACATCCTTTGATAGAATAATCCAATCAGGAGGATATATCTCAGCAAATACTGGGAGTGCACCCGATGGAAATGCAATACCAATAGGCAAAAATATAGCAGAAGATGCATTTGATGCAGCTGCATGCATAGGTTGTGGAGCATGTGTTGCAGCATGTAAAAATGCATCAGCCAGTTTATTTGTAGCGGCAAAGGTCTCCCAATTAGCGCTGTTGCCACAGGGTCAACCTGAAAGAGGTGAAAGAGTGCTTAATATGGTCTCAAAAATGGATGTAGAAGGTTTTGGTCATTGTACGAATACTGGATCATGCGAAGCTGAATGTCCCAAAGAAATTTCAGTTGATTATATAAGAAAGATGAACTGGGAATTTCACCGCAAAAATATAAAAGGATAAGGCCGCTCCTTTAATTAAAAGACAGGACCTCTACTTCAGTCTAAAGTTGACAGGGATGGATATCCAAACCCCAACAGCTCTCTCACGTTGTTTTGCTGGTCTAAACCGAGTTTTTCGTATTGCTACCATTGCAGCCTCATCCAACCCAGTATTAGGAACACCCTTAAGAATTAGAGTTTCTTTTACTCGCCCTTTTTCATCAATAAAGGCCTGTACAACCACAACCCCTTCAATACCCGCCTCCTGTGCAATTTCTGGATATGTTGGTCTAATTGGCGACATAGCAACTGGAGGATCATCGTAAGGTATGAAAACAACCTTGGGTCCAGATGGGGGTGGAGGTGGGGCATCTAGATTAGAAAAGTCATCAAAGTCTAATTCATCAAGTGTTAAATCGTCAGCGATGTCCTCATCATCAGATGGGACAGGTATCGATGGTCTCGCTGGTGGTGGTGTGTTATCAATTTGCTGAGTTTGTGGAATATCTATGTTCTCAATTATGACCTGGTCCACATCTTCAAATTCAAGACTATTGCCAAATCGTGGGAACAAAAGAAAATTAAAGATCACCAATCCTATTCCTATTAGCGTTGTAAGGCGTACAACAATAGGGTACCGCGTTTTTAACGGATTAACCAGTTTCATTAATCAACCAATGTTTTGGATGAATAATTTAACTTCAATGCCTCTACCTCACGTAGGTTCTCATGGATATCAGACACAAGTCCCATTTCTGCTTCTTCATCGCCTTTCAATGAAACAACTATCTGTGGGTCAGCAACACGCTTATCATACATGACGAGTGACACATCATCTACTCCCATTAAGCGGTCATCAATTGAAATAAGTCCTTCTTTTGAGACCCAAACCTGAACAGTGTGTCTCTTTGATTTTAGTTTTTCAATTCGCTTGGCCTTTGGGAGGTTTACCGGCAAACCAGAATATTCTTTTAAAACGGTTGTAACCATAAAGAACACCAGAAGCATAAAAATAATATCTGGCATAGATGCCGTTGGTATTTCACTAGATATCTGAGTTTTTTTAGAAAATTTCATTAATTACTATTCGCAATTGATATACGTTTTGCATCAGCCATCTTTAATTGATCAATTACTCTAACATAATCACTGTAGGCGGTTTTAGGATGCGCCTTGACAGAAATGACCAATTTATCGTTTGCTCTCATTCTTTCACCAACAACGCGATGAATTTGTTCAACATTCGTTGGTTCCTCATCTAATAATACTTTTCCTTGGGAGTTGATCAGACAGTTCAAAATATTTTCCTTTCGAATTTCAATTTCCATATCTCCAGGAGGTGGCAATACAATACCTAAACCTTTATCAGTATCAATAGTAGTGGTGACAAGAAAGAAAATAAGCAGCAAAAAGGCTATGTCTGCCATTGATGATGTAGGTATCTCACCACCCTTAAATCTTCTTTTCTTTTTCATTTAAACGTTTTTAGACAAAAACTATTATTTAGATTCTAGATCCTGAAGGTGGTCCAATATTTTTATTGACTGTTCTTCCATTTCTAGAACCAACTTGTCAATCCTGGCTACAAAAACATTTTGAAAGGTTTGGATTATCATAGCAACAATAAGACCAAACGCAGTGGTTAGAAGCGCCTGAGATATACCTCCAGCAACAACCGCAGGAGAAATATCATTGGCTGCCTTGATTGCATCAAATGCTGCTATCATCCCCACAACTGTACCCGTAAAACCTAGCATGGGTGCAATGGTTATTACCGCGTTTAACCAGATCATATTTTTCTCTAAAAAGGCCATTTCTATGGCCCCAGCATTTTGAATTGCCTTTTCGACCTCATCTAGTCCACGGCTCATCTTGCTCAATCCAGCATAAAAAATTGCAGCTACGGGTCCCTCGGTCTCACCGCAAACCTGTACCGCCGCATCTGCACCATCCTCTTTCATGGATTGACTCACCGTTTCAAAGAAGGTTTGAGAGTCTACAGCTGACATCATTAGCGAGTATGCCCGTTCAATTACGAACGCTAGCCCAAAGAGCAGTGTTATAAGGATTGGCCACATAAATGCGCCACCTTCTAAAAAATAATGTACCATTATATAACTCCGTTTCTAATATGATTTTTAGTATAAAAATACTTAAAAAGTTTAATTCTCAGATTACTAATTTAATTTATTGATTTGATGAATGCATCAGCTTCGTTAAAATGTTTTAGAGACTCGATTACCTGACTGTCCATTATTAATCGAAGGTTTGTACTTTCGTTCTTTCCCCAGATTGAACCCGCCAATTCACTTTTTATCCTATTCTTAATATAATGAATATTGGCATACAGCGAATCCGCCGCCACATTTATGGAATCCTCTTCAAGGTGCAAAATAAAACTATCAAATAATGAGTCAGGGACCACCCAGTTATCTTTAAAGTCACCAAAGGAAGTGAATTTAGATTTGTAGTTAGAAGCATATTTTGATGTAAAATTGAAGAAGGGCCGCTTTGGGTTTCTAAGGACTTTTGCTGTCTCTATATTTATTGCACTCTTAAACGGGATATAAATATCTGGAGTAATCCCACCGCCACCATACACGGTTCTGCCTGATTTCGTTTTATATTTTGGCCTTAATTCTTTAAGGCTATCTATTTTTGATTCTCTATCGGTCTCATATAGTTCACGATAGTAAGCAAGATCATTACCATCTTCGTATGGCCTTTGTATAAGTCTTCCGGATGGGGTGTAGTATCTTGCAATGGTAACACGAATTGCAGAGCCTGTATCAAGAGGAAGTTGTCGCTGGACAAGCCCCTTGCCAAAACTGGTTTCCCCAACAACAAGGCCCCTGTCAAGATCTTGAACCGCACCAGAAACAATTTCAGACGCACTTGCCGATCCCCTATTGATCATTACTATTAGTGAAAAATCACCCCGACCCTTATTTGTACTACCTTTAAATACTTGGTTGGATTCCTTGATCTTACCCATGGTATAGACAAGAGTATCTTGAGTTGTTATAAACTGGTCTGATATTGCAGCTGCTTGCTCTAGGTAACCACCACTATTTCCTCGAAGGTCAAATAATAACCTTTTCATACCTTGCGTGACCAATGTATCAATAGCAGCAATAAATTCTTTTTCAGTTGTTGCAGAAAATCGGCGAAGAAAGATGTACCCGGTTGAATCATCAATCATTGTGGCGGCCCCAACGCTATGTATTGGGATATTGTCTCGTATGATATCAACATCAAACGGTTTTGGTGTACCCCGTCTACTTATTGTAACGGTAACACGCGTTCCTTTTCTTCCTCTTAGTTTTTCAAACACCTCAGTTTTGGTTATTTTATATGCATCATCCCCATTTATGGCTATTATTTTATCTCCGGGCATCAAACCAACTATAGCAGAGGG
>CALCSS010000240.1 GCA_937893835.1 uncultured Fidelibacterota bacterium | reverse complement strand
ATAATTATTTTGCAACCTTGAATTCTGCAGTTTTCACTGATGGCTCATTCGTATATATCCCCAAAGGGGTCCGGTGCCCCATGGAACTCTCAACTTACTTCAGGATCAATGAGGCTAATACTGGACAGTTTGAAAGGACTCTTGTCATTGCCGATGAGGGTAGCCATGTAAGTTATCTTGAAGGGTGCACCGCACCAATGAGAGACGAGAATCAGTTGCATGCTGCCGTAGTGGAACTCGTGGCACACAAGGATGCCACCATAAAATATTCCACAGTACAGAATTGGTATCCTGGCCATCCTAAGACTGGGAAAGGTGGAATCTATAATTTTGTGACCAAGAGAGGGACATGCCTAGAACAGAATTCTAGAATATCCTGGACCCAAGTTGAGACTGGATCTGCGGTTACATGGAAATATCCATCATGTATTCTCAAGGGTGATGGCTCTGTCGGAGAGTTCTATTCAGTGGCCGTAACAAATAATAAGCAGCAGGCCGATACAGGTACTAAAATGATACACTTAGGAAAAAATACAAAGAGCACCATTATTTCCAAGGGTATCTCTGCAGGTGAGGGGCAACAAACATACCGAGGAGAAGTGAAGATAATGAAAGGAGCAGATCAGGCCAGAAATTTCTCACAATGTGATTCAATATTGATAGGTGACAATTGCGGAGCACATACGTTTCCTTATATTGATGTAAGAAATCCATCTGCCCAAATGGAACATGAGGCCACTACCTCCAATATTGGAGAGGATCAGTTGTTCTATTGCAACCAGAGAGGAATCTCTTCAGAGAATGCTGTATCGATGATAGTCAATGGATTTTGCAAGGAAGTTTTCAATGAATTGCCTATGGAATTTGCAGTTGAGGCAACAAAACTCATGGAAGTTACCCTGGAGGGAAGTGTTGGTTGACACTGCTAATAAATTATGCTAAACATAAAAGATCTCCATGCTGGAGTTGATGGCAAAGAGATACTACAAGGGGTTGACCTATGCATAAATCCGGGTGAGATGCATGCAGTTATGGGTCGTAATGGATCGGGTAAGAGTACTCTATCCAATGTGATCACAGGTAAAGAGGGATACAATATATCGAAAGGTGATATCCTCTATAAAAATGAATCAATAATTGAATGGCCACCAGAGAAAAGGGCTCTGGCAGGTATCTTTATGTCATTTCAATATCCAGTTTCAATGCCTGGAGTGAACAATACATATTTCCTAAAAGCTGCATTGAATGCAAAACTCAAGAACGCTGGAGAAAAAGAGCTAGACGCCGCTGGATTCCTAAAGCTAGTGAAGGAAAAATTAACTGAATTAAATATGGATACCTCATACTTACAGCGTGCGGTAAACGAAGGTTTCTCTGGTGGTGAAAAAAAACGAAATGAGATACTGCAAATGCTCACATTAGAACCAGAAATAGCGATCATGGATGAGACGGATTCCGGTTTGGATATTGATGCATTGAAGATCATTGCAAATGGCATTAACAAATATCGTAACTCTGAGCGTTCATTTCTTGTCATAACCCATTATCAACGGTTATTAAGATATCTAGAGCCCGATGTTGTCCATGTTTTGATCGATGGCAAGGTTGTCCGGTCAGGGGGCAAGGAACTTGCACTGGAGTTAGAGGAAAAAGGCTATCACTGGCTCGAATCATGATGCCTAATTACCTACACACAGAGTTTCAGAAAATACTTGATCGAGAGTACTTCTCAAAAAAGGTTCACCCCATAAGAAGGAAGGCATTTGATAGTTTCATTGAGGATGGTCTTCCTGATAAGAAATGTGAAGACTGGCGGTTCACTGACCTATCAGCCATCAAAAAGGGTAACTATAGAATATCAGAAATAGATGATGGCCCCACAAACAAGGTTAACATTTCTAAATACGGACTTGAATCCTTCAACACCATCGTTATATACAATGGCCATTTGCAACAAGATCTTTCATCGGTTCCAAAAGGAATCAAGATCTTATCGAATTTAGAGTATATGGAACATAATAATTGGAAGGTGAACCAGCCGGACATGTCACCTTTCGATCTATTGAATACTGCGTTTATGGACAGTGGGATATGTCTGGTCATTGAAAGGAGAATTGAAGTAGATGCTCCCTTGAGGATACTGTTCATATGCTCTGGAGATGAGAAGATCATGATATCTCCAAGAATTCATATAGATCTCGAAGAATCAAGTTCACTGACCCTAGTAGAACAGCATGTCGGAGACTGCAACGAATACCTTTACAATGGGTCTGTCATCATGAACATTGAAGATAATGCACAACTCGAACATATAAGGATTCAAAATAATTCTAAAACAACAATTAACATGGGCAATCTGCATGTGACCCAACATCAAGGATCCAACTTTACATTTAACCAATTTACGCTTGGAGGAAGGCTTGGTAGGACCAATCTCTACGCAGATCTAATCGAAAAGGGAGCAAATTGCTCTTTAAATGGTCTAAGTCTTTCAAATGATGACCAACATCTAGATGCGCATATTATCACAAACCACCATGCACCTCACTGTACAAGTACTCAAAATTTCAAATCCATATTGAAAGGCAGGTCGTCTGGCGTATTCAATGGACGGTCCATCGTTCAAAACAAAGCACAAAAAACTGATTCAAATCAATCAAACAAGAACCTATTACTTTCTAAGGATGCGCTAATGAACTCCAATCCTCAACTTGAGATCTATGCACATGATGTAAAATGTTCGCATGGGTCTTCAACAGGTGCTCTAGAGCCAGATGCTCTATTCTATATCAGGTCAAGGGGCATAGATCAAGATTCTGCAAGAGCATTATTGGTGAGGGGATTTGGTTCTGAAATAATTGAGGCACTTGAGAACAATGAGATACGAGACCATATCACTAATTACTTCAACCAATGGATCGATAAGAACAAACAATGAGCATTCAAGAAGAATTAAATAAACTAAGAGAGATATTCCTTCTCTTTGAAGACCACAAGGACAAGTTCGTACAGTTGATGGACATGGCAAAAGAATCAGCGGAACTAAATGAAACTGAGAAAATTGATATCAATAAGATAAATGGATGTACATCTCAGGCATGGGTAGTGGCCGACCCCAATGGTGATGATACATATACATTCAGAACAGATTCCAATGCTCTGATCGTAAAGGGGCTGTTAACGATCTTGGAAAGGATCTTCACTGGCCAAGCTGTGGATGAGATTCTTGCAATGAACAGTGAGGACATTCTTTCTGCAGCTGGACTTGACAAGACGATCACAAGCCAACGGACCAATGGATTTTCTAGTGCTGTTGAAAAGATCCATAACATCATAAGATGATTCCCTCTGACTCTGAATCAATTCGATTGTTACGTGATGTCGATGCATATATGGTTCCCTCAGGCGATGAGGTAAAGCTGCTTGCAGGAAACCTCGTTAGAGTGACACAATCCCTAGGTGGGAATTATACAGTGCTGATGAACGGTAACATGGTGCAAATAAGGGCAGAGAATGCGGATGCACTGGGGATTGAACCACCGGAAGAAAAAATCACCTCTCCCACAGGCGACATTGAAAAACAAATTTGGGACCAACTAAAGACATGTTATGATCCAGAGATACCGGTAGACATAGTTGAACTTGGCCTGATATATGATCTTACAATAGACGATGGGGAAAATGGGAAAAAGATTGGTATCAAGATGACACTTACAGCACCAGGCTGTGGCATGGGACCAGTTATCGCTGATGAGGTCGACCGAAAGATAAATGGCCTTGAGGATGTCGAAGAGGTCTTAGTTGAACTGGTATGGGAACCTATGTGGACGAGAGATATGATGAGTGAGGCAGCGCAATTGGAACTAGGCATGTTCTAATGGGACTCTCAAAAAGATCAATTAAAGCAGATTTTCCAATCTTCAACGATTCAGACCTTGTCTATTTAGATAACGCATCAACCACCCATAAGCCTCAACAAGTATTGGATGCGATACTATCGATGTACACTGAGACCAATGCAAATGTTCACAGGGCACTATATGACATAGGTAGTCAGGCGACTGAGAGGTTTGAGAATTCCAGAAAAAGGATCGCAGACTTTATTCGTGCACCATCTGAAAAAGAAATAATATTCACAAGTGGTACCACTGAGTCCATCAATCTACTCGGTCGGACCTTGGGCAATGACCTTGGACCAAAAGATGACATTCTTGTATCTGAGATGGAGCATCATGCCAATCTTGTCCCTTGGCAGATGGCATGTGACCGGACTGGTGCAAATCTCAAATTCATTCCCATAAACGATAAGGGGGAGCTTGATCTATCTGAACCTGATAGGTACTTCACCTCTTCAACAAAAATCATTTCCATTGCACATGTGTCCAATGTTCTTGGTACCATAAACCCGATCAATGACATAGCAGAAATGGCTAAGGATGTAGGAGCAATATTTATTGTTGATGGTGCCCAAGGAGTACCTCATCAAGCCGTGAATGTGCAAGAACTAGGCTGCGATTTCTATGCATTTTCAGGACATAAAATGCTCGGCCCAACTGGTATTGGATCGCTATGGGGAAGAATGGAGATACTAGAAAGAATGGACCCCTTCATGGGTGGTGGTGAGATGATCGATACCGTTTCGATGAACTCATCCACCTGGAATGAGGTTCCATACAAATTTGAGGCTGGAACTCCTAATTTTGTTCAGGCAGTTGGCCTAGGTGCTGCAATTGATTATCTTGAAAGTTTAGGTATGGACACAATAGCCAAAGACGAAAAAGAGATCACTGATTATGCCTTGAAGAAAATGTCCCAGATAGAAGGTGTCAGAGTCTTCGGAGCAGCAAAGAATAGGTCTGGTGTGATCAGTTTTAATTTGACTGGCGTTCATGCTCATGATCTAGCACAATTCCTGAATAAGGATAATATCGCCATCAGGGTTGGGCATCATTGTGCACAGCCCCTACTATCAAGCTTAAATGAAAGTTCTGTGGCACGTTTAAGTATTTATGTCTATAATGACAAATCAGATATTGATAAATTTTGTAGATCGTTAATAACGGTGAAAAATTATTTTTAGATGGAAACAATAATACTAGATGATTTCCTTGAAGGTGGAATCATTCGTGAAAGATCATTTCGTCAACAGGTGCGGGAACTTGACCTTGATCAATTCCAAGATAAAAAGGTGATCATCAAGGGCTGCGCAAGTGTCACAGTACCTACTTGGGCATATCTGATTATCACTGCTCAACTTGCACAGGTCGCAAAAAAGATATACTATGGTGAACCACGATATGCGGTCAAGATATATAGTAGAGGAGAAAAATAGAGATGTCCAAGGAACGTGTAAGTTGGGAAACCTATTTTATGAATATAGCAAAAGAGGTCTCCACTCGCTCCACATGTGATAGAAAACATGTTGGAGCCGTGATAGTCCGAGATAAAACATTGTTGTCTACAGGATACAACGGTAGCATCAAGGGTCTTCCTCATTGCGACAGTGCCGGTCATGAAATGGTTGAAGGTCACTGCGTACGAACCTCCCATGCTGAAGCAAATGCCATTGTGCAAGCTGCAAAAAATGGTGTCAAGATCGATCAAACAGAGATCTATGTCACCGCCTCTCCATGTTATAATTGTTTTAAACTAATTGCCAATGCTGGAATAAAGGTCATCTACTATAATGAACTTTATCGTGATGAACGCATAATAGAGCGTGCAAGAGAAGTGGGAATTGAGTTGGTCAGTTTAGAGGATTCAACCTAGATTCATATATGAATGTCCGGAAGGTAAATTATAGAGAACCAAATGCCCCCTCTGAATTTACTCGGTCACTGCGACAGACAGGATTTGGTGTACTGACCGGCCATCCAATTGATAAAGATCTGGTTGATAATGTTTATAATGAGTGGGGTGATTTTTTCAATTCCAATAATAAGAATGAATACCTATTCAGTAATGAAGACCAAGACGGGTATTTCCCCTTTCAAACTGAAAATGCAAAAGGACACACCCTCAAGGACCTAAAAGAATTCTATCATTTCTACCCGTGGGGACGATATCCAAAGGAGGTCTCCGAGGCAACTAAAATATTATATGATCAATTAATAGAATTGACATCCACACTCTTAGGTTGGATCCAGGAACAGACACCAGAAGATATAAGGACAAAATTTTCCATGCCTCTTCCAGAGATGATCCAAGATAGCAAGACCAATCTATTACGAATCCTCCATTATCCTCCACTTGATGGCAAAGAGGAAAAAGACGCCGTCAGAGGTGCTGCGCATGAGGATATCAACCTCATCACTATCCTGGTCGCTGGAACCCAACCAGGACTACAAGTTCAAGATACAAATGGATCTTGGCATAATGTGTCTTGCGACCCTGGGTGTCTTGCCGTAAATATTGGAGACATGCTTCAAGAGGCATCTGAGGGCTATTTCCCATCTACGACACATCAGATCATCAATCCTGGTAGTGGCATAGTCAATGAGAGTAGATATTCAATGCCTCTCTTTCTCCATCCACGAGATGATGTCAGATTATCAACGCGGTATACGGCCAGGCAATATCTTGATGAGAGATTAAGAGAGATTGGTCTAAGAGGATAATCCCATGAAAAGGTTCATGCTGTTCGTTATATTGTATTCCACAGTAGAGGCTGGAACCTTCGATGTCTCCATACCAGAGAATGATACTGCAAGTTATAATTATGCGGATTTTAGGATATGGATCAATGATTCAACTGATACTCTAAAGGGAATCTATTGGTTCATGCACCATAACAATGGTGACTCAAGAAATATTGTCGATGACTCCTTATATCAAAACCTGGTCAATGGACAAGATTTTGCTCTTTTAGGTGCACATATTTTCAATATGCACATGCATACAGGAATCGGTGATGCCGTCATTGCAGCGATGGATTCTTTTGCAGTTCTATCCGGACATTCAGAGCTTTCATTCATTCCATTTTTCATAAATGGGTATTCCTGGGGTGGGCAATTCGCCTATCATTTTACCAGATGGGTTCCAGATAGGGTCCTTGGGCTGATCACTCAAAAGGGCGGATACCACGATACTACCGATGCGGGTTCTGCAATTGAGGTGCCTTCTCTTATGATCGTCGGGGAAGAAGATCTTGATTATCGCATTGAGAATCTCACAGAAATATTCCTTGATCATAGGCCCTTGGGAGCAAAATGGACACTGGCCATGGAACCCGGAGCGGGACATACTCAGGTCACAGACCATGCCTTTTTAAATACATTCTTTAATACCGTGACGGACCTTAGATTGAATAATGGGGTCAATGTCTTTGAACCGATCACATTGAATACAATTCCTGACTCAATTGGATGGCTAGGAGATCAAGGCACCTATAGGATTGGTTCTTGGCATTGCTATGATGGGGTCTTTGACTCATCATCCTGGTTCCCATCAAAGATCATAGGCGAGCATTGGCAAGATTTTGTGACAGATCTCCCAACTGATACAAGCGCATGTGCCCCTGTCCTTGATAGCAGCTATGTTTATTTTACCATTGGGATCCATGGAATGGACAGCACATCAAATTATACGATAACCACAAACGAACATACACTGATCGATCAATGTCGTTCACAACTCGAATTATCTGAGGACGAGCGTAATCTCCATATAAATGGTTATCTGGCCTATGATGATGGTGGATTCAATCAGCCATGGAGTTGGCATATTCTACCCAATGAGTGGGAACTCGCTGAGATGTCAATAGGAACCTGCAATGGTGTGCCAGAGGATGTGGAATCAGACTTGGATTATTGGATCAATACAGTTGGGCAATTATGTAATTGGGGAAGTTTTATAAAAGAAGAGATTGAAACAGATCAAGATACCCTCCTCGAACTCACTGGTTTTGAATTGTATCCGCATGATTCTTTTGTGGAGGCATTTTGGTGTTGGATAGATAATGAGGATCTTGAATATTATCTGCTAGAACGATCTACGGATGAAGAGTTCATTGACAATGTTGAAGAAATTCATTTGATGATTAATTGGTATGAAGATCATGATATAGAATTTGATACGGAATATTTCTACAGGGTCTCTTATTATGCTGGAGAATGGAGTGAATACTCTGATACACTCTCCATAACCTTGGAATGGATGGATTTAATGAACCATGACCTATCACCCAGTAACCTTAGCCTACATCAGAATTATCCTAATCCATTTAATCCTACAACACAGATCAAATATGACCTACCTGAAGATTCCTATGTCAACATCACTATTTTTGATATGCTAGGTAATGTGGTATCTAATCTTGTGAATCAGAGAGAGAGTGCTGGGTATAAAACAATTCGATGGAGAGCTACCAACGATCAAGGTCAATCACTACCAGCAGGAGTATATTTTTATATGATAGAGGCACAAGGATTCACAATGGTAAAGAAAATGATCCTCTTGAAATAATATTACCACAATGAGTAGTTCTGGAATAGCGCTGTGCGGAGCAGGTGCTTATATTGATATAAAAATTTATAATTTTTCTGGCCACGTGATCAAGAATTAAATAATGGAAAGAACAAACCAAAGTGGGATGCCTCTGACCGAAGTACTGGGGTATATTTTTTAGAATTGAGTACAAAAAGAGATCGAACAGTTACGAAATTGGTATTGATCAAATAATATCAAGTCAATTTAACGAAGACCATTTGATACCATCTCAGCTATGTCCAATACTTTGATACTGTCTTCATTGCCTGTGGTCTTGACTCCATCTTCTAGCATTATGTTACAGAAATTACAGGCTGCAGCCACAGTGTTTGCCTTGGTCTCCACTGCTTGATCGACTCGACTTTGATTGATTCGACCCCCTGTCTTGATCTCATACCACATATTACCGCCTCCTGCCCCACAGCAAAAACTTTCAGACTTGGATTGCTCCATCTCTCTTATGTTCCCATCTTTTAATACGGATTGCAAAACATTCCTCGGTGCGTCATATTCGTCATTGTGCCTGCCCAAATAACAAGGGTCGTGAAAGGTGACATCCTCGTCAACATATGGTTTAGGGGTTATCTTCTCATCTCTGATCAATTCATCAATGAATTGCGAATGGTGAACAACTTCTAGGTCAATACCCATCTCTGCATAATCATTCTTTAATGTTGTAAAACAGTGGGGGCACTGAGTAACTATCCTCTTGAAATCATATTGGTCAAAGGTCTCCTTGTTCTGCTCGGCCATTGTCTGAAAAAGATATTCATTCCCGATCCTTCTAGCAGAATCTCCGGTGCAGGTCTCTTCATTGCCTAGGCAGGCATAATCCACACCAGCCTCATTCATGATATTGGCCACGGATTGGGATATTTCCCTTCCTCTTGAATCATAGGCACCACTGCACCCCGCCCAGTATAGAACATCAACATTCTTCTTTTCACGCATCAGCGGAACATCATGCCCATCCATCCATTTTTCTCTGTCTTGTGGTGACAGCCCCCAAGGGTTACCATAATTCTCTATTTTCTCAAAGGTCTCCATGGCATCTTGTGGAAACTTTGACTCCATCATGACAAGATCCTGTCTTGCTCTTAGTATATCGACCATTGGCTCGTTTCCCACTGGGCAGACCTCAACACAATAACCGCATGTCGTACAGCTCCATGCCGCTTCCTCTGTCAGCATCCACTCTGTCAATGCCCTGTCTATCACATCACCATTTGCTAGGGTTGTCATATTTTCGTTGAGAAAATATCGCTTGTTTATCTCAATGGCAGATGGAGACAGTTCCTTCCCCGTATCATAAGCGGGGCAGGCATCCTGACATCTACTGCACTGTATGCATGCATAACCATCCAATAGCTGGGTCTGAGGCAGATGCTGGAGCTGGGAAGCACCAAACTGTTCTAGGTCCTCATCCTCAAAATCAATTGTCTCGATCGCAGCCATCGATCTACGATCCACAGCCGCCATGATATTCAATGGTCCCATAAAGAGGTGCGCATGCTTGGAAAACGGAAAGTACGGAAGAAATGCAAGAATGAGCCCAAGGGCCAGCCACCACGTGGTGTGCTCCATGACGTGCATTGTATCGGTCGGCATGTTTGACCAGAGACCCGCGACCAGATTGGCAGCTGGTTGGCTCTGGTCAGGTTCAGACAATGCGATCTCAAAACTGGCAGACAGGAACCTAGAACCAATATGTAGGATAATGAAAGACCCAACAAGAAAGGAATCAAATCTCATGCCCTTTTGCGCTTTTTCTGATAGCATCACTGGATCTCTGGTGACCAGCCTACTATCTTTTATCAAAAAACGACGCACCAGAAAATAAAAGACTCCAAGTAATACCAAGACACTGAAAATATCTACAAATAATCGATAGACATCACCAATAAAACTATCGGGAAAGAATTTGAAGTTTGGGATGAATCCATACAGTACATCAATAATATTCACTGCAAGATAAAGCGCAAATCCCCATGCGACCAGCGCATGAATGAGTCCGATCACTGGACGTGTCTTGAAGAGGGTCTTTTGACCAAAGAATGCGGCAATACCATGCTTCCAGTTCTTTATCACATCTGGCCAGTTCAGAGGCTGAGATCCAGACATTATGACTCGAAACATTCTCCCAAACGTGACATAGGAGGCTCCCATGGAACCAAGAGCCAATAGAACAAAGATTATTTTTTCAAGGTTGGATAACAAGTATCAGGATCGATCTAATGCTTCAGTAAGTTTTGGAACGATCTCTAAGACATCACCAATGACGGCATAATCAGCGATCTCAAAGATCGGTGCGTCAGGGTCCTTGTTGATCGCCATGATGTTCTTTGCTCCTTTCATGCCAACGACATGTTGGATAGCGCCTGAGATACCTAATGAAAAATAAAGTTTTGGCGCAACATTGCTTCCGGAGCTTCCCACTTGCCTGAAAGATTCTACCCACCCAGAATCAACTACAGGTCGACTGGCAGACACCTCTGCCCCCATCGCTTTGGCAAGATCGAAGGCAAGAGGCACATTCTCTTCTTTCTCGATGCCACGGCCTACGGATACAAGTATCTCTGCACTATCGAGGTCCACATCTCCTGCTTCTTCTTGAAATGGTTCCTCTGAGATGGAACGCACACCACTCGCATCAAGGGTCGCTTCAAATGCCTCAACAGAGCATGATCCAGGTCTTAATTCCTCCTCGCTGAATGCAGCAGACTGAAAACTAATGATCAATCGTTCTGATGTAGATGACATTTCAGCATTGAGCTTCGCATTGAGGACCTGTTTGATAAATCCCTGATCAGAAAGAGATACAATATCTGGGATGAATGGAACCCCGAGCTTTGCACTGACCCTCGGCATGAAGTCTCTGGTCTGGTAGGTGTGACCCGCTACAATGATATTTGGAGAGCAGGACTCAGTGACCTGCCTTACGACCTCTGAGTATCCATCTGCATTGTACGATGATACAAGATCATGCCCAACCGTGATCACTTTCTCCAGGTCATAACCGGTCAAATGCCCCACGATCTTATCAGAGTCACTACCCATGACAAGGGCAGTGACTGATTTACCCAATTTTTGAGCAGCAACAATAGCCTCCTTGCTCAGTCGATGGAGTGACCCTTGATTATTTTCGAGAATAACTAAGATATCCATGACCTAGGTGACCTTTATATCTGATCTTAATATCTCAACGATCCGCTCTACAACTTGGTCTGCATCACCCTCGATCACCTCTGTTTTCTTGGACGTTGTTGGGACAAATATTCTATCCATTGACTGGGCCTGTTCCCCGCTGAGTAGATCCGAATTTGGAACCGTTCTTATCTCCTTCTTCTTTGCACCCATGATCCCTTTGAGGGATGGATACCGAGGAGTGTTCAGCCCCGATTGTATACTGATGGATGCTGGGAGTGGTAGCTGTACCCATTGAAACCAGCCCGACTCCAATTCTCTCTTGACCCTTATCTGACCATCCAAGACATCGGTCTCTATCGCCAGAGTTGCGGTTGGTAATCCAAGCATCTCTCCGATCAATACCCCGGTCTGTCCCATGCCCGTGTCATCCGACTGCAGGCCTGTAAGAATCAGATCGAAGTTCTCTTCTTTTAATATATCTGTGAATCTTTGGGCTATGAGAAGAGGGTCTATCTCTATCTGGCCATCCTCTTCAAGGTGAATAGCTCGGTCCGCGCCCTTGGCCAGCCCCTCGCGAATGACCTTTTGAACACGAGAAGGCCCCATGCTGACAACAACGACCTCGCCCTCGCTCATTTTTTCCCTGATCAAGAGAGCCTCTTCCAAGGCAAAGTTGTCAGGAGGATTCATGACAAAGGTCACTGATGGTTCATCGATCCAATCTTGAGAATTATTCATGGGCAATGTGGATTCCGATCCCGGGACCTGTTTTATTAATACTGCGATTTTCATTTTTTAGATATACAGAAGGATATTTAAGTTAATTTAGAACCTTAATTTAATTGGCATACAGTAATACACCAACTATCATGAATGAATTTTGGACCAGACTTGTTTTAGAGACAACTTTCATTATGGGCAGCATAATAACTTTATACTGTCTCTACATACTCTGGGCAAAAAGAAGTTATCGAAAGACAAAGAAACCAAAAGAATGAAAATTCTTTGAGGATTCGTAATTCTTGTTTAGGTTTCCGAGTAATCTTAATTCTATTAAGTAAACCCTTTATAAAAAAGTCTAAGGAGCATGATATGACTAAATTGTTAAAACTTTTCCTCTCACTTACTTTCCTTGTTGGATTAGTATATTCAGAGACCATCCAGGGCAACGTAAATTGCGTTGCTGCGATCGTTGAATACACCTATGTCGCAAGGACCGTTGAGAGCCCTGAAGATACAGCGAATGGCGTATCCTATTCGGTGACAGGCTCATGGCCAAGTTCTGCCGCTGCCGCTGCTGGTATGGGATACACACATACCCTGGCCTCATATGAGGCTGGAGATACCGTAACGACCGCACTCGTTCCATTGGTCACTCCCGACCTACTAGCGTGGGCAGGCGTGGCACTCGATGTTGATCTGAATGACGATGGCTCCTTCACCATTAATGAGGGCAGTACCTACCCTACAACAGAGGCTGAGAATTGCTCTACCTACTCAACTGTCCCTGCTGTTCAAGAGGATGGCACATGGACCAGTACTCCTGGATTCGATCACCCAGATGACCCTCTGGTTCACTCAATGGGCTGGGGAATTACATTCTCAGATATTTTTGCGCAATTTGGAGCCGCAGACCTAGTGAATGGACAATACGGAGTTGACTATGGTGTAGGCACGGACATGGAAAATTGGGGTATGGTCACTGTAACATACAGTGATGAGGAACATAATAATCCAAACGCGGTTGAGATATTCTGGGAAGCACATGATGGAGTTGCATCTGGTTTAGGTGTGAACGATGATGGCCAAAAAAATGATTACGTTGGCGTACCCGTTGCAACGGCAGATACTGTTACGATCTCCAACATGGAAGCATACCTGATGTATGTTCATCCTGACACCAACTTGTGGTGGAACCTGGGATGGACCGGTAGTGACGATGACTTTTTTCCTGTTCTTGGTGGACCAGGACATCCGATAGACCCAAATAACCCTGATTCCTATGAAGTAAATCCTGTTACCGGTGATACTACATCCGCAGGTGTGACCACAACCAATAATGGTTATATCTTTGACCCAACTGGTGCTGCTACTGGAGGTGATGGTATCCCCTTTAATGGTGATGAGGCAATGGCCCCTACTGGTTATTTCTTCACATTTAACTTTCTAGAGGCCAACCAAGTGTTCTCAGGTGTGTTCGAAGCTATATTAGGCGCTACTGGTGATCTACAAGTTGCCTTGACAGCTGCGGCCGATTCAGTTGCATTCATATACGTTGACGGAGAGACCTCTGCTGCAATTGGTGCAAGCGTGGGTCAGGTCTTGTATGATGAATATGCCGCTTGCCTAGGTGCAGGTGGTACATCCGAGATTTGCGCTGGTATTTTTGCAAAAGGTCCAACTGCCACACTTCTAGCTGTTCAGACCGCATGTGACTATGATTGTGGCGTTGATGATTCTGGATGGGATTTTGACCCTGAAGATGGAACAGGCAGATTGGTCTTTGAGATCGATAACAGTTGCATACCTGATAATACCACTCAGAGAGTGAACACCTGGTGGGTATACACCGGTACAACTGAAGTAGATGAGGATGCTCCCGTAGCTGAAGAATTCACATTGCATGGTAACTATCCAAATCCATTCAACCCGGAGACCAAGATACGATTCGCCACAGAGAAACACTCTGATGTGAAGGTGACGGTCTATTCCATCTTAGGTGAAGAGGTATCTGTAGCGCATGATGGTCAACTATCATCCGGAACCTACGACATAACCTGGTATGGTAAAGACTCAAGAGGAAACAAGGTCCCAAGTGGTGTCTATTTCTATGAGGTACGTTCTGACGATAGGATCCAAAAAGGGAAAATGTTACTCTTAAAGTAGTATATCATTCATAATTCAATAAAAATGATAAATAGTAAACAGCCTCGTATAACGGGGCTGTTTGCTATAATGAGGACCCCATGAGAATATTCATTAAAACATCCATCATAATCTTTTCATTCCTTTTTGCGCAGAAAGGTTCGATCTCAGGGAAGGTCACTGATTCTACCAATGACTCACCCTTGATCGGCGCAAATGTACTGATCGAAGGCACAGACCAAGGTGCAGCCACGGACACTGAAGGAAGATATATGATCAAACAATTAGACCCTGGTACATATAAGATCATAGTGTCTTACATCGGTTTTCGTAACTATCAGGAAGATATAGAACTGGGTCCGGGTCAGAAGGCCTCCAAGGATCTCGCACTGGAGCCAGAGGCAATTGAAATGAAGACTTACGTGGTCACCGCATCGAGGCGAAGAGAGCGAGTAGAGGACGCTCCTGCTGCTATATCGGTCATATCAAAGAGAGAGATAAGGCGTGAGAGCAATACAAACCTTGGGGATTATCTAAAAGGCACCAAGGGTATCGATTTTACACAGTCTGGAATTGACAGTTATAATATGACCGCTCGAGGTTTTAATTCTTCTTTTAATTCACGGCTCTTGACCCTGACAGATGGGCGAATGGCGAATGTCCCCTCGCTAAGACTTACGGCATATAATGTGATCCCTGTCTCCTTTGAAGATGTTGAGCAGATAGAGGTTGTCTTAGGCCCGTCTTCTGCACTTTATGGCCCCAATGCCCATAGTGGTGTACTAAACATAGTTACCTCCTCCCCTTTGAGATCCACTGGCACCAGCGTAAATATACAAGGCGGTCTGTTGAACCAGGCCGATACAGACCTATTAAAAAAATTGACCTTCAGGACGGCCCATAAGTTTGGAAATATTGGGATCAAGCTATCTGGTGTTGCCCTTGCCGGCCAAGATTGGACGCACTTCAATACCGATGAATTTGAAGGGCATGACCCCGCCTTTATTGGACGACCCAATTTTAAGCATGACCGATTGGACAAAGGCGGTATACTGGCACAGAATGATAACAACCCTCGTTTTAATCAGGAAATGATCGGTCATGTCGAAGGATCTGATGAGTCTTGGATCGGACATTATTGGGGAGATTATATTTCTGATACTGGTGGAGAGGATGGCTCACCAATAATCACACAACAAATGATAGATGAGGCATCAACAGACCCATTCAACCGCTTCACTCTTCCAAATGGAATGGTCTTATGGTATGTCACTTCAGATAAACTAGGAAAAATATATGCGGATGGTGTTGACAATAATGGTGACGGTGCGATTGACGAACTGATCGACATTGGTATTGACGATGAAGAAGAGATCTGGGTCGATGGTATTGACAATGATGGTGATGGTCTTATAGATGAGAGCGATGAACTGGGAAGTGCATGGCTGGATCGATTTGGTCGCACGACCGACACCAAGTATTTAGAGGCCACCACAACGATATATACCAATCCAGATTCCACATGGAGTGTTGTAGATGAATATCACAAATCCGGCTTCGGTGATTACATCTACGATTCAGATGGCAATATTGTATTTGACACCAATAATAATGGGATCTATGATGATAGTTGGGGATCAAATGGACTGGATGACGATGGGGATTGGGGACCTTATAAGGATGACCTTGGTAATGCCTGGGATGATCCGTATGAAGAATTCGTAGACCTTAATGGTAACGGCCTATACGATAGCGATGTGGGTGAGACCTACGCAGATATCCTTGGCACCTTGGTATTACTTGATTTTGGATTAGATGGTGTACCTGCAGATGATGCCAATGGGGATGGAGACTATGACGACGATGGGGATATTGCTCCGGATTTTGGTGAGGGAAATGGTGTTTGGGATGGCGAGACCTATGATGACCTAAATGGTAATAGTGAGTGGGACATATTTGATAATAATGATCTGGATGGAAATGGCCAGGCAAGCGAAGGTGAAATTGGTGTTGATGAGTTTGACGAAAAGGATTTCTCATTGAATTATGGAGGCCTCTCCCCCATATACAAAGATGCCAATGATGATGGTATTGATGATTTTCCTGAATTCAAGGTTCGTAATTATAGATATGATCTGAGAGTTGATTGGGAACCGAATTCAGACTTCACATTTAATTTATCGCATGGTTTTGCTTGGGCAAGAAATATTAACATAACCGGGATCGCTAGGTACCTTGCCGATGGTTGGGTATATAGATATTATCAAAGCAGACTACGCTGGAAAAATCTATTTCTACAATCGTACCTAAACACTAGTTACTCTGGTGACCCAAGCCATCCAACAAGGAATCTTGCTACGGGTAGTTTCATCTATGACCGTTCAAAAAAATTCAGTCTCCAATTACAGCATCTCAATGAGTGGAAAAATGGAGACCTACGATTCGTTTGGGGGCTGGACTATTTCTTGACCATGCCCGACACTAGAGGTACCATCCTCTCAGATAAAGATCTAAGGGACGGACGTGACAACAATGGTAATGGAGAATCAGGCTCGCCCTATGTATTTGATGACAAGAATGACAACACATGGCATGATGATGGAGAAAGATACACTCGATGGGATACTGATGATCTCTCGCAATTTTCAGATCCAATCGACTCCTCCAACTCGGATGCTGTTTATGGTGCAATTTCAGATGGACTGGACAATGACAGAGACAGTGACGATTTCGAAGATCTCAATCAGAATGGCATCCCAGACTTTATTGATTCCAATGGCAATGGTGAATATGACTCAGGAGAGACCATTGAGCCTGGAGTTCAGTGGCTAGGAGGACAACGCTTTTACGTCTTTGCTGATGGAATAGATAATGATGGTGATGGAAAGATAGACGAGAACATTGATGAGGGAATAGATGAGGCCTCTGAGGATAATCGATATACTGTCAATGAATTAGGCGCATATTACCAGGTCAATTGGAAGATCAACGACAAATGGGAATTTATTCAAGCCACTCGACTTGATGTGCACGATCGTCTGACAGATATAGTGCAATTCAATAATCAAGGCTATGGAATGGGCTACAGTCCATTTGATTGGAAATTTGATCTTGATAAGAAGGACGGAATTCAGGTCTCTCCAAAAATTGGTCTTGTACATCGTCCAAGGGAAAATCAAAATTATAGATTAACCTGGGCCCAGGCGTTCAATACACCAACCAATCAAGCTCTATTCCTAGATATATTTGTCACACGTGTGTCTGTGTTCAAGGTATATGCACGAGGAGCTGATGGTGGATATGTGTTCCCAAGAGACTCCATTGGCAATCCTTACTATTACAAACCGTATGATGGGATCTATGAGACAGTCGACACTAGCAATTCAATATATTTTTATCCCTCGACCGATCCAAAGATCGAAGGTTTCTATGGACAACAGGTAAAAGACCTACCTGAGATCCAACCGGAGATCGTTAATTCTTGGGAGTTTGGTTACAAAGGGAGACTAAGTAATCGACTATTTGGGACTTTAGATCTATATACAAGCCACTACAGCAGTTTTGTCAGTCCTGTTACCTTTATCACTCCGATCGTAGTTGAGAAATCAGTACTGGAGACAGATTATGATGGAGATGGTCTTATAAACACAATCGAGGATATAACCAATAATGATATTATTGACCAGGATGATTATGATGAATCTTTCAACAACTGGCGCGGAGGGATAAAGGGTGTCACGGCAATGGATACTATCCCTGGTTACACGCCACCTGTCGTCGTGGGATATATCAATTATGGAGAGGTCGACATGTGGGGACTGGATGCAAGCCTTACCGCCCTTTTAAATCTTGAATGGTCCATCGATGCGAATTATTCTTATCTTGGAATGAACGAGTTCTTAAACCCAATTACCAACTCCATGGACCCGATCAATGCACCCAGACATAAACTTGGAATGAAGCTACAATACAACTCTAGACGGTGGCCAGTAACAGGTTCTCTAAATGCTAGGTATGTTGATGGCTTCAAGTGGTCCTCGGGAATATATTTTGGGGAGATAACACCATATACGCTGTTTGATATCCACCTGGGATATAAGGTCAATAAATTCCTTAAAGCCAACTTTACCATAACAAATCTTTTGAATCATCGCCACACAGAAATAATAGGCGGTCCTTCGATCGGCAGGGTTATGCTATTAAGATTGCAAACCACTTTCTAACTAACTCACCTTTATTAAAGTTCTATTGCATATAACAGCTATGCCTAAGAAATGCCTTGCGACATTAATTAGTTCAATTTAAATATACTGAGGATGTCGTCCATGATCGATAGTATCTCAAATAAGTCAAGTAACAGCCTGATCCAGCATTCGGGTGTTGAATTCCCGATAATATGCGGAGCAATGTATCCTTGCTCCAACCCCGAACTTGTTGCTGCAGCCTCGAATGGTGGCGGCATGGCGATCCTGCAACCTGTTAGTCTGACATTCGTACATGGTTATGACCTCCGGGAAGGGATAAGGTATATTCGGTCTCTCACCGATAGACCCATCGGTTTCAATGCACTTATTGAAAAAGGTAGTAAAAGATATATTGAGAAAATGTCAAACTGGATTGATATAGCGTTGGAGGAAGGAATCCGCTTTTTTGTCACGTCACTTGGAAAACCAGATTGGGTATGTGATAGAGTTCATCAGGCTGGAGGATTTGTCTATCATGATGTATCCAACCGCCACTGGGCGCAAAAAGGAAAAGATTGCGGAGTAGATGGACTTATATGTGTGAATGCTCGAGCGGGAGGGCATCTTGGTACAAGCTCAATGGAAAATATGTTTGAAGAATTATATGATCTAGGACTCCCTCTAATATGTGCTGGTGGGATTGGAAGTGAGGCTCAATTATCAAACGCAATGGAGATTGGCTATGATGGTGTACAGATGGGGACGCGTTTCATTGCAACATTGGAATGCAATACACCAGAAGATTATAAGAATGCAATAGTTGAAGCCTCAGAAAGTGACATAGTGTCCACCACTCGTATGACAGGCATACCCATTGCCGTTATAAGAACCAAAGAATATAAAAATGAAAATTCTTGGCTTATCCAAAAGTTGCTCAATAGTAGATTCAAGCATCATACTAGGATGCTCTTGAATCTAAATTCATTCATTCGATTGAAATATCTATCAAGAAGCAACAGTTCAAAGAATAATCAGAAAAAGAGGAAATACTACTCTGCAGGAAAGAGCGTGCAATCAGTAAAGAGCATTGAATCAGCTACAACGATTATGCGACGCCTTGGTGAATCATTGGGTGGGAAGGATAAGGTAGCACAAGGTCAGAAAAATGAACAATGATAAGAAAGTTAGGATCGGATGCGCATCTGCATTCTGGGGCGACACCTCAACTGCCGCAAAACAACTTGTGGAAAAGGGCGACCTTGACTATCTAGTATTTGATTTCCTGGCTGAGGTCACTATGTCAATCTTAGCTAGCGCAAAGATGAAAGATCCCAAAATGGGTTATGCGACTGACTTTATAAGGCAGGTCACACCACTGCTCCCAATGATAAAAGAAGATGGGATCAAGATCCTCTCAAATGCTGGCGGAATCAATCCAATTGCATGCCGAGACATTCTCAAAGATTCCGCTGATAAAGCAGGAATAGAATTGAGCATCGCCATTGTCACTGGTGATGACCTTATATCTGAACTGCCGAGACTAAAGGATCTGGAGATCACTGAGATGGAGAGTGATCAGTCGATCCCAGGTTCATGTCTGAGCATCAACGCATATCTAGGCGCACCTGGAATTGTACAGGCCTTGGGTAAAGGTGCTGATATTGTCATTACAGGCAGGTGTGTTGATAGTGCCTTGGTCTTGGCACCACTGATGCATGAATTCAATTGGAAGGACTCTGACTATGATCTCCTTGCTAGTGGTAGTCTGGCCGGTCATATCATAGAATGTGGAGCTCAATGCACCGGAGGTAATTTTACAGATTGGAAAGAGGTCGAAGGATTTCATGATATGGGATTTCCGATCGTGGAAGTTGAAAAAAATGGTGATTTTGTTGTATCTAAGCCAAATGATACAGGCGGGATGGTATCATTTGGAACTGTTGCTGAGCAGTTTCTGTATGAGATCGGCAATCCAGCGGAATATCTATTGCCAGACGTTGTATGTGATTTTACCCAGGTCTCTATCAAGGACATTGGAAAAGATAAGGTCCGCGTTAGCGGAGCATCTGGCTCAGCACCCACTGACCAGTATAAGGTATCGGCGACCTATATGAATGGTTATCGTGTTGCTGGAACACTGGTAATAGGTGGAAGAGATGCCAAAGAAAAAGGCAACCGAATCGCAAATGCGATCATTAAAAAAGTTAGTGGACTATTGACTGAGTATGATCTTGGACCATTTAACAGGACATCGTATGATCTTTTGGGTACGGATTCGATCTACGGACCAGATCATTCCAAAAGTGACTCAAGAGAGATCGTACTCAGACTCATGGCAACCCATGTGAAAAAGGAAGCTCTTATAATCCTATCACGTGAAATGGCGCAGGCAGCAACGGGAATGGCCGCAGGTGTCATAAACTATCTTGGTGGCCGTCCTCCTGTATCCCAATCCATACATTTGTTTTCCTTTCTACTCTCCAAGGATCAAATAACAGTTGAAACGCATTTAAACAATGAAATCACTTCCATTAAAATAGCAACTGGTGGCGGGTATGTTCAAAAAAAGGATAATAGACGATCTAGCTCAAATTCGATCATTGGTAAGCAAAAGACCGTATCTGTCCCCTTGTCAAAACTAGCATTTGCAAGAAGTGGAGACAAAGGCGACCATGCGAATATAGGTGTGATCTCCCGTAAGCCTGAATATCTTCCATATATTCAGAAAGCACTCTCATCTGATTTAGTCGCCAACTATTTTTCTCATGTCCTTGATGGTGAGGTGTTAAGCTGGGATGTGCCAGGAATCAATGGAATCAACTTCCTCTTGAAAAATGCACTTGGTGGTGGTGGCATGGCGAGTCTGAACATTGACCCACAGGGTAAGTCATACGCCCAGCAACTACTTGAATATGAGATCCCGATCGATGACGAATTATTTGCCAATCTTAAAGTGGAATATGAATAATCAATATAACAAATCAAAAAAGAAGTTTTATAATGTAAAATACCCTAGGTTATTTTACATTGATCACCAACCAAGATAGAATATGATCACCCTACCAAAAACTAAATATTGTTTTTTAGAGTACCAAGATGACTGGCTAACAATTCACCTCGATAACAAAGAAAAGAAGAATGCCTTATCTGCAAAATTACTTGATGAGATGATCGAGATATTGGATAGTGTGAGAGAGAATAAACTAGTAAGGGGTATTATTTTTAGAGGTCGAAATGAGATCTTCTGCTCTGGAGCAGATCTAGAGGAATTACATCAAATAACCTATCACAAAGGAAGTAGTAGAGAACTAACTATTGCCATGAGCATGAAAATTGGCCGCTTACTTGAGGCTATTGTTAGTACTCCGAAGATCACGGTCTCTGTGATAGATGGCCCCTGTATTGCCGGTGGATTTGGAATGGCTTGTGCAACTGACATAATAATAACTATGGATAATTCAATTTTTAGACTTTCTGAAACAAAATTAGGCTTAACTCCTGCGCAAATTGCTCCATATGTCTTCAATCGCTTAAGCTATTCCAAGGCACGTTTATTTATGCTATTGGGTGATACAATAGATGGTAATATGGCCTATGAAATTGGACTAGCAGATTATTTGGCAAGATCAGATAAAGATATACAAAGATTCATTAATAAAATAAGATCAAAGGTAAATAAATGTTCCCCAAATGCCATCGCAATTACAAAAAAAGATATCTCATCGAATCATTCCATTGACATACAGAAAGCAGCAGAACTATTTTATGATTGCGTAGAGCATGCGGAAGGACAAGAAGGTCTGCAGACCTTCTTTGAGAAAAGAAATCCCTCTTGGGCCAAAAATAAGAACAATACATAGTGCGCCTTTTATCCAATGTCTCATAGTTTTAGATCCTTAGTAGTAAAAAAAGATAACGATCGATTTGATATAAGCATCGAGGACAGAAAAATTGATGATCTACCTGATGGTGATCTATTGATCAGGGTTGAATACTCATCACTCAATTATAAGGATGCTCTTTCAGCATCCGGTGCGAAAGGTGTTACGAAAGACTACCCTCATACTCCAGGGATAGATGCCGCAGGTATTGTTGAAGAATCCAAGGACAAAGAATTTCCTGTTGGGTCAACTGTAATTGTGACGGGTTTTGACCTAGGAATGAATACTAGTGGAGGCTTCTCAGAATATATCCGTGTACCAAGTCAATGGGCAATAAAATGCCCTGATGGCCTTTCAACGAAAGAGTCAATGATGATAGGCACAGCGGGTCTGACCGCAGGACTTGCGGTCGCTTCAATGGAAAATAAATGTGATTTAAAAGGCACAAAGACGATCGTTAGCGGTGCGACTGGTGGTGTAGGAAGTATTGGTGTCAATCTATTATCTCATCTTGGATCTGAGGTCACTGCAATAACGGGGAAAATGGATGAGAAGGGCCTGTTAATGGAACTAGGTGCGTCAGAGGTCATTGATAGAAATAAGTTTGTTGAATCAACAAGGGCACCCCTCAACCGTGGGATGTATAATGCCGCTCTTGATGTAGTTGGTGGACCGATATTATCCTCTATCATTGCAAGTATGCATTATGGTGGGGTGATAACGACATGTGGTAATGTAGGTGGACCAAATTTTGAGACAACGGTATTCCCTTTCATACTCAGGGCTAATTCTCTCATCGGGATAGACTCTGCCGGTTGTCCAATTGAAGATAGAAAGATCATCTGGGAACATTTTTCATCAGACTGGGAATTGAATGGTCTTGAAAAGATGTCAAAGACAGTTGAACTAGAGAATATGATACCCGAAATACAGAAAATTCTTAAGGGGAAGCAGATTGGTCACGTATTACTCAAATTATAATTAAGGCCAAAACCCAACCATGTTACAAAATTTAGATGCCATCGACAGATATCTCCTCCTCTGGGTACACAATAATCATAGTTCAATATTTGACCATTTAATGCCTTTCATCACGGATGCAGATAATTGGGTCATACCAATCATTGTTTTGATCGTCTTTCTTGGGTTTAAAGGGGATAAAAAAGGAAAGATAGCACTTGCTCTATTGATCATCTCGATCTCTCTTACTGATTCGATCTGCGCACAGATATTAAAACCATTCTTCGAGAGGGCCAGACCATCTCACTCTTCAATGGAAGGATTGAATTTATTGGTCTCAAAAGGAGGAAAATGGGGCATGCCATCAAACCATGCATCCAATATATTTGCCCTAGCGGTGATCCTATCCTACTTTTACGATAGAATTAAAATACCGCTATTTGTACTGGCATCATTCATCGCAATATCACGGGTGTATGTTGGAGTCCATTATCCTGGCGATGTGATCGTTGGGGGCTTGTTTGGATATTCAATTGGCTGGTCTGTAATAACCTTGTGGGTCATTATAAAGATGAGGGAATTGAAACGGCGACAGACATGGGTGTGGTACGAGAGTGAACCCCCTGTCTTTAAAAATTAATTTGGGAGAGTCTCCTCTGGTGGTTTAACTCCGAATGATGAGAAGCCCTCTCCTTGGCTTGGCATTGTTATCTCACCATGCTTTGACTCAAATTTTTTAATATTATCGTTTAATGCTGCTAGATAGGCCTTGGCATGCTGAGGCGCCATTATTATCCTTGAATGAACCTTTGCCTTGGGAACCCCAGGGAGGATCCTTGTAAAGTCCATTACAAATTCAGCAGGTGAATGTGTGACAACTACAAAGTTGGCATATTCTCCAGAGCTGACCTTTTCATCTAATTCAATATTTATCTGTTGAACATTTTTCTTTTCTTTACTCATTGTTACTTGGCCCCCTTTTTTACAGCACTGAAATCTCTTTCATTGAATTCTTCCCAGTCATCATTGATGCCATCAAATTGTGTATAATCCTTGATCCCTGTATCTTCCTCGACATTTTTTGGGTGGAGTTCATTCTCATAGATATTGAAAAGATCTTTCTTCTTTTCATATTCACTTGGATCACCCTCCTCCTCTTTTGTTTGATCAAGGTCATCGACATCATCACTATAGACCTCTGGATCAAAAAAGTCTAGGTTCTCCACAATTCCATTGGCCATCAAAAATTCTAGAAAATCAAGATATTTCCTGTTTTTCAGGTCAACAGCACAATGAGGACACTTAACAGCATCTTTGAGATCTATCTCTTCAATTGTATTTTCGCAAACGGGGCAGATTAAGCCTTCAAGCATTTCTTTTTCTCTCTAAAACCGGCGGTTAATATAATCGACAGTATTTCTGATGGCAATAGTTTTACATCGCATATATAATAAATATCATTCAATTCTAAGATATGCCCAAGATCTTTTCTATGATTTGATAATTTGACTCTAAAAAACTACCCTTTTCTGATTGAACAACTATGGAATACAACTGATTCGATATAGGAGATTGGAATCCAACCTTGATGGGTATCCTCAATTGAAAACTTAGTAAAGATAGGGATTGATCATAAGACTGATTAAGATCAACCAGTGCATCAAATCCTTCATTGCCTATTCTATCAATGACCAATTTGGATTTGATCACACCAAACCAGTTTATGTCATTATCAGTATAGGTAACGGTATCAGGACCAGAGATATCTTGATAGTGCATCAAACTTTCTTGATGAACAACATATTTGAACCTTAGTGAAGCATTATTGTTATTCCTCTTTATGAAATGGGATATGACCTGTGCAAAATTTCTTTCTGATGGAAGGAAAAAGAGAATACTTTGCACCCCTTTTCCAGATTCGCCGATTCTGACCAAAGGGTCTGAATGGGACTTTTTGTATAAGAACCTATAATATAATAGTAGTATCTTTATTCGAAATGGAATTTTCATATCAGAATATAAGAATAGGT
>CALCSS010000239.1 GCA_937893835.1 uncultured Fidelibacterota bacterium | reverse complement strand
GAATTGAGCCATGCCTTTCCCGACATCTCATAGCGATTGTCATTTGAAACCGTAAAGTTTAGGTCTGTGGTCACCGGAGGAGCCTTTAATTCATAGGCCCTGTGACCTTCTTTTATATTTCTCCATTTTCTAACAATTCTTGCCTTGCTACCATCAGGACCAACGTCCACCACTTTCACTAGGCCCCTTGTTTTTCCTGGCAGTTTAACGGTCTTGCCCTTGTAGGATTTTACTTTGTTCTTTGATGATATCTCGAACATTGTCCCCTTTTGCAATCCTAAATTTTCACCTGATAACATATTTATGTATGCGCCATCTACATCAAAGACCTCACTGGTGATCATGTATAGCTCTTTTAATTTTCTTCTTATCTGTGAAGATAAAATTGCCAGGACCTTTTCAAGTGAAGCATCCCTGTTTCCTCCGGTATGACTTGCATTTAGACTAAATGAGCTCTCGGATATTCCTGTCTCTACATTTACGATCTTAACATTCCCTCTAAATTCAGTATGAATATTGTTCTCTAGCTCAAGTCTGACCCTGGTGGTATCCTTTCTTCTTCTTTCCTCAATTGATTCACTGACCACCGTCTTTACCAGCCAAGTAAATAATGTCTCATTTTTTTCATCATCCTCTTCATCCTTGTCACTATCATCTTTAGGTACTCCCTCTTGTCCATAGTTTATTATGTCAAGAATAAGGCCGTTCTCTGCTGAGGCAAGTTCTCCTATCCTTACCACTTGGTCATTATCCACCATCCCAGAAAGTTGAAACTTTTGTTCTTCAAGGATCTCGTCAACCAAATTTCTGTCTATGATCTCAAATCTTCCAACTGAAGTGGCCTGGTCAGAGATGATCGACAAGATTCTTTCTGCTATTTCTTGATCTTCATCATATGCAGCAGTCAGGATCATCAAAGATTTTTTTTCAAGTGTAATATCATCATCCATTTCACTTTGGCCCGTTTTTAATGACACCTCTTTTCCTTGACTCTGAACAGAGGATGAAAAAAGAAATAAAAAACAGATCAATGTAAAAGATCTCATTAGAATTTCCATTCAATTGGTCTCATCAGGGATAGGGTAATAAATACCGCTGGACTTGAATCTTTACCCTGGATATCCCAAGTTAAACCAGAGATGATCCCAAGGCCCTTGCTTAATAACCACTGGAACTCGCCTAGGATCTGGAACCTCGACAGAGATGAACCTTTCTCAACCTCACTAAGTTGATAAAAATAGTCAACCTCAAACTTTGTAGATAGTGAACTCGCTTTGTGATCCATTGAGCAGCCCCCTCTTAAGTAGGTTGTTTTTTGCTCATTATTTAGATAATCTGAGTTATCAAATGCAACGCCCGCTTCTAGTGTCATGTTCCCAGAATTACTTTTTCTCAAAAAGTATCCTAGGCCTTGATTGAGGTGGTACCGAAGGTCAACATTCAAAATAGTATTCTTTTCGTATATCAGTGTCGAATAGGAATAGATGTCATCAATAGACAGAAAACGCCGGCTATATTTATGCCGTAGTCTGATCTCAGAGTCCTCTTTGAAGAAATGTCCAAAAAAACGAATATCTCTAAATGAAAAGGCTGTAGTTCGTTTTAATCTAGCATACCCAGAATAACCAATATCAGATGATTCAGAATAGACCGATCCTAAGCGGTAATACTGTCTCCAATCCAGATTATCTTTATCTGGGTCGTGTGGGAAAACAACACCCAATATGGATGCGGTCAATATTATGTTGACGTTTTTCACTGTTTGATCTTTCTTCCACTATTCATAAGAAGAATTGAAGACAGAGTAAAGGCAATGGTCAATATGATGGCCATGACATAACTTATTATGACATCAGAGTCACTCACTCCAAGTATGGTATGGCGTATACCATTTATCATATAATAGATTGGATTTATAAAACTTAATGTCTGGGCCCAATCCGGCAACATCGTTATTGAATAGAATATGCCACCTAAAAAGCTTAAAGGTGTCAAAAAGAAATTTTGCATCATGGCCAATTGATCCCAACTTTCCGAGAGTTGCCCCAATAAGAGGCCCATACTGGAGAATGCCCATGATACCAAGAAAATGAAGACAAGGGTTCCTAGCGGGTCTTGTACGGGCATCCCAATCAATATCATCCCAAGAAACAATACAAGGATGCCATTTACCATTCCCCTTACTGTACCACCAATGATATACGCCAATGATATCTCTAGACCGGATAGGGGAGCTGTTAACAGGTCGGGCAATTGTTGTAAGAGTTTCATTTGTAACATTGATGATGAGGTATTGGCAGTGGCATTGGTCAATGTATTCATCATGATCAATCCAGGTAGGATGAATAATGTATAAGGGATGCCTTGTATCTCTGATATACGCTGTTCCAAGGTGAATCCAAAGATCGCTATATAAAGGGCCGATGTGATCAATCCAGGGAGGACTGTCTGTCGATATACAGAGAAGAATCTACCGACCTCTCTTTTAATTAGTGTGCCAAACCCCACCCAATTCATTCGTTTATTCCTTTACCTGTCAAGCCTAGAAATACATCTTCTAAAGAAGATCTACTGGAATTAATGCTATTGATATGAACTTTGGCCTCAGACAATGATTTTATTATCTTTGGCAATGCCTGATCGGGGTCCGTTACTGAAAAATGAAGTCGGTTGTCATCAAGGGTGTATTTATAGTTAGAAAGGAACTGTTCCAGTTCAATATTTGTGTCACTGATATTTATCGTTATGCCAGCAGTGCCTAATTCTTGAGTCAGTGTCTTAGGGGCACCCTCTTTTAATATTTTACCTTCATCAATGATGGCAATGTTCTCACAAAGCAATTCAGCCTCTTCGATGTAATGGGTTGTGAGCAAGATCGTCTTGCCTGACTTATGTAGGTCTTTAAGATATTGCCAAAGATCGCGACGAAGTTCAACGTCAACTCCTGCTGTTGGTTCATCAAGGATAATGATCTCTGGGTCGTGGACCAATGCTTTCGCAAGTTGGAATCGTCTTTTCATCCCGCCTGATAGTTGCCGCAAGCGAGCATCACGTTTTTTTGAAAGGCCTAGTCGTTCCAAGAGGTCATTGATCTTTGGTGCGGCATCTTTCTTTTTTATTCCATAATACCCGGCCTGGTAATAAAGCAATTTTTCTATTGGGAAGAACCAGTCAACTGAAAATTCCTGTGCTGCTATTCCTATCTTTGAACGAGTATATCGATAGTCTTTGACCGTATCACGTCCGAATACTTTGGTTGAACCCTTATCTCTAAATACTAATCCTGTAAGGATATTTATTATTGTTGTTTTTCCAGCACCATTTGGTCCCAAAAGTCCAAAAAACTCACCTCTTTTTATTTGTATGTCAACGCCATTAAGTGCATGCACTGTACCATCATAGGATTTTGTCAATCCAGTGATCTCTATTGCTGGAGATGGCATAACGGGTTTTAAAAACCGATGTGTTGTTCAAATGGTGATGGGAAATCAAACCCATCGGCTCCGGGGAAATGAGCTATGGATACTATGAATACCCAAGGTATCAGTATTGAGGCTTCTAGTTTTTTTGTATTATCATTTCCCTTCCCGGAAAAATCTGGCACTTCAAAACCCGGGTGGTGTATCCACATCCCATTCTCATCATATCCCTTTACCTGAACGAATATCTTATCTTGTTCAATTCCTATTTTTTTAAGCGGCTCGTGGTTATCTAGGATCAGTAGGATCAGATCACCAACCACCTCTTCAATTTTCATCATATTGATTACCCATGGTTATTGTGAGATGAATTTATAGACTGCTCCTAAATAATCCACAACATACAGTTCTCCGGAATTGTCCTCACCAAATGATGAAATAAATATAGGAACGTTTTTGCTGTTCCTTTTGATCTCTTTCCTGACATTTGTAAATGCGGTTGGTTTTCCATTTCTCAGTTTGAAAGACCATATTCTACCAGTGCAATAGTCGCCGAAGATATATGTCCCCCAAAGGTGCTTAATATCTTTTCCCCTATACACATACCCACCCGTTACTGAACACCCGGTTGCTTCCTTGTCATCCATTCCTATCAGTATTTTCATATATGCAGCATTATTTGGATATTCATGGACAGGCATTATGAGCCCTGTGGTATCACAAAAATCCTCTGGATTATAGCAGTGATTTGCCTCCATGGTACGCCAACCAAAATTCCCCCCTCTTGACTCTTCCCAAGATGTCCAGTTTATCTCTTCCCAAAGATCTTGTCCGACATCTCCGATGATAAGATCATTTGTCTCACGATCGAATGAGAAGCGCCAGGGGTTACGTAAGCCATAGCAAAAAATCTCTTCTTTATTATAGCCTTGTCCAAAAAAAGGATTGTCCTTTGGGATTGAATAGGGTTCACCACTGTCAATGTCTATGCGCAATATGGATCCGAGTAATGTATTTAGATCTTGTGCATTGTTGTAAGGGTCGCCCCATTTTCCACCATCTCCTAATCCTATATATAGAAACCCGTCTTTTGGTCCAAAGGCCAGGTGCCCACCATTATGATTCCCATAAGGTTGTGGGATTCCAAGTATATTTATTTCTGAATCCTTGTCTGCTATATTTATTTCATCAGAGGTTGAAAACCTTGATACAATTGTGGAATCATTCTTATTTACATAATTGACGTAGAAATATCCATTATTTGCATAATCAGGATGAAATGCGAGACCCAAGAGACCCTCTTCACTGCCTGGGGTCAATGACCCATGAACCCTATCTGAAATGTCAAGAAATGGTGCCTTTAAGGTTTTCCCGTTTTCAATGATATGAATAAACCCTTTTTGATTGACAACGAAAAGACGGTTCTTTTCTTGTTTGGGTTGAGTGACGTAGATTGCCTTTGCAGGAACCTTTGCCACCCTTATTACTGCGAGTTGATTGGTCTTTGCATTCAGACAAACACCAAATAACAGGATTATAAAAAATATTCTTCTTATCATGGTTTCTTCATCCATTATTTATCAGGTCCAAAAACTCGTCTTCACTCATGACTTGGATGTCAAGTTGCTTGGCCTTTTTTAGTTTTGTTCCAGCTCCAGTCCCGGCCACAACAAAATCAGTATTCTTGCTTATAGACGATGAATGCCGGCCACCTAGAATTTGCACTTTTTCTTGCGCATTCTTTCGGTTTAATTTTTGCAGTGTGCCAGTAAATACAAATATCTTTCCTTCTAGTTTATCACTCCAAGTATCATTCTGTTTTTGAATAGTTACTCCCCTTGAAAAACAGTCTTCTACCATATCGCAATTAGATTGATTGGACCAAAATTCAAAGATTTCCCTTGCAACGATTGGGCCAACGCCCTCAATCTTCTCTAGCTCATCTATAGATTCAGTGCGAAATCTATTGATGCTACAATTGTAATTTCTTTCAAGTAACCTTGATAAATGTTCGCCAACATTTCTTATCCCTAGGCCATATACAAACTTCGAAAAAGATGTATCCTTTGATCGCTCTATTGAACCCATCAACTTTTCTGATGATCTTTCCCCAAATCTATCTAGAGATATTAATTGTTCCTTTTTTAATGAAAAGATTGAACTAATTGAATCAAGCAATCCTTCATCTACAAGTTGATCTACAACTTTTTCTCCTAATCCATCGATATCCATCGCGCCCTTTGAGCAAAAATGTTCTATCCTAGCCTTTACCTGTTTGATGCAAGATGTGTTGCCACACCTTGAGATGGCCTCGCCATCTAGTTGATAGACCCCGTGTTTACAAACTGGACATTTTCTAGGTAATTTGAATTGTGAAGAGTTTTTAGGTCGTTTTTCTATGATGACCTTGACGACCTTTGGTATGACATCACCCGCTCTTTCAATGAGCACGGTGTCTCCGATTCTTATGTCTTTTCGATCAATTTCGTCTTGATTGTGTAGTGTTGCATTGCTTACGGTCACTCCTGAGACGAATACAGGATCCAATTTCGCCACTGGCGTAAGTGCTCCGGTCCTACCTATCTGGATCTCAATGTCCTTTACTATCGTAGTCGCACGCTGTGCTTTGAATTTACCCGCGATAGCCCAGCGAGGTGATCGGCTGCGAGCCCCCAATCTGTTTCTTTGGTCATAATCATTCACCTTGAACACCGTTCCATCGATCTCATAGGGAATTTCATTCCTGCTTTCTTCCAACTCATTATGATAGTTGATAATTCCACTATCATCTTTTACAATTTTAATCAATGGATTTACAGGTAAGCCCCACATTCTCAAGGCCTCTAGAAATGCAATATGTGTCTTAAAGGTCTTTCCTTCAACAATGCCAGCTTCATACAAGTATATTGAAAGTGGCCTCCTAGCTGTAATAGAAGGGTCTAGCTGCCTTAGACTTCCCGCAGCTGCATTACGCGGATTAGCAAATAAGGGTCTATCTTCGTTTTCTTGTTTTTTATTCAGATCGGAAAAATCTTTTTTTGATATGAAGACCTCCCCGCGTACTTCTAATACCAAAGGTACTGGAATTTCTTTTTCTCTCAGCCTGAGCGGTATGGAACGGATGGTTCTTAGATTATGGGTGACATCCTCCCCTTTGAATCCGTCTCCTCGTGTTGAACCATGCGTTAATTTTCCATTAGAGTAGACAAGTTCAACCCCTAGCCCATCTAGTTTTGGTTCTGCGGCATAGAGGATAGAATCTGTCTCCAGAATTTTTGTCGATCTTTCGTGGAAAGACGTTAGCTCATTGTTGTCCATGGCATTGGCAAGTGACAGCATTGGAATACTATGTTCGATATTATCAAATGCTGTAATGGGCTCAACACCAATTCGCTGGGTTGGTGAACTGTCATTAAAAAATACAGGGTTTGACCTTTCTAAAGATTCAAGTTCTCTGAAAAGAATATCGTACTCACCATCTGATATGACAGGCTGATCAAGGACATAATATTTATAATTGTGGTCATTGATGATTGCCCTGAGTTCAGTGATCCTTTTTCCCGGGTTCATTGATTTAGTCGCGCTTTCTGTTTGAAGTGCTCAACTGGGTCAATGAGTAATTTATTAACAGGTGATAGTTCCCCATTGTCATCTATTGGTGCCCCATAGACCTCTTTTTCTGTTTCAACAATAAAATAGTATTGGAGGTGGGTGCCCGGATATGTTTTTGGATCATAGGTAAATCGATACAATCCTCGATCCCGGGGAAGTAAAAACTCTTGGTAGTATTCCATCATATTTGTCTTGAAGAACAAAGTTGCCTTTAAAACAGAATCTTCAGGAACATCAGTAATGAAATCCAAGTTATGGGAACGAGATTTAAAGAAGGGGTTGGGTATGCTATGGTATATGCGCTGATTCTTAAAAAGGCCAGGGCTATCATCTCTGACTTGTTTTTCAATCTGCCCACTCAAGGCCAAGGGAAGCACAATCACCAAGTAAAGCAGACCCTTCTTTAATTTGATCTTCGTAATCATATCGTAATCATATATTGATGCTGATGTACCAATCAACAATGACAAGGTCCTCACTATACGTTAATAGTTCTTGATCGTTAAACAATTTTTTCTCCATTGATTTTCATTCTCAAGTTCATCTATAAAAAACCTTCTAGAACAATTAATATTTGATTCAGCAACAATGGGGAGCACATCACCATAAAAATGTATTACCAAAATAGAGTGTGTAAAATTTGTTTTTGATAGATCTGCAAATTTATTAATTGCATCAAAACTAAAAACAAGCGCACCATTTACCTTTGTTGAATCTGTCTCGATCTCTAATTGAAAGACCATTTCACTTGAACTTTCATAGAACCTATGTCCTATCAGATCAGGCGCACCCTTGGATGACAAAAAATATTCATCTAGAATTTTAACGATCTGTCTATTGCCATAAGTATGCCCACTGGCAATTAGTATGTTCAATATTATCAATTGAATGAGGATCGTTCTCATCATGGCAAGCCCCTTCTCATGAAAAAAAACATGAACAAGAATAATATTATGGAAATAAAAATAACCAACTTTTGTAGTGGGGTAAAATCATAAATAACAGATTTTGCTATAAGGCTATGATCAGTGTGTAAAAGAGAATCAATTCCAAAATCCCATATAAGAGTATCATTCCTTATCTCGTTTGCATTCGTATGGTACGGTTGTCCCGGCATCAGTAGTTTAATGATAAACGTATCATCATGTAGGTCAATTGTCTTTCTTAGTCTATCCTCATGTGGTTGCATTGCGTTAGCGAGCATTATAGTCAGACTGTCATTGACCTTGAACGGGCGCAACAATTCAGACAATAGGGTTGCCTTACTCTTTTGAATATGGTTCAATACTTCCCGGCCTTCTATTCTTTCAAAGGAATTGCGAATATGGTTTACAAGTCTATCATTGAATATTAGATCATTTTCTATCAATGATTCTCTTGAAAGGTCATCCAGGCCCTTTTTCATCAAGACAGTAAATGCCTCAGGGGCCCACTCTAGGGAATCCAACTTTTCGGATGTTATCGCTGAATATAGTCTTGGATACTCTAGTTTTATCATTCGGCCACTGAAAGTTAGCCTAAATTCATATTCTGTTTTAAAAAAAGAAGTAGAGACATTGGTGTTGTATTTGTACCCCAAAGATGGATCCTCATCAAAGGTGAAGCCATGTATTGAATCATTGAGCATTACTTCTGTGGTGTGTGTCCAATTATCATCTTCACCCAAACCCCTTGAGGACATGAGTATCATGGGTCTACTAGGATGAATAAAATCATCATTGAAAATATCTAATGAGTCTCCATAGCTGTGAAATTTTAAATATGATTGCCCATCCGGATGAATTTTAATAGAAATGATGTTTTCTACACACGCCAAAGAAAGCAAGGAAATAGCAAATAACAGGATTGATATTCTTGATATCATTATGATTAAAATTAATACTGCAAATTGTTTTTTGTAGAGTTGCAATGCGATATGCAACAGAGGTATTTTAGATATATGCAAAGACGAGGTATATCAATGAGGTGCCTATCCATCTTCCTACTGTTATTCGTAGGTCTTATTGCATCAAACTCTCCAAGAACATCTGTCATCCGAACTGAACATGGTTTCATAGACTATGCAAATCGTTTGATAGTATCACGTGGGACAGCATCAGTCACTGCAAAGACCACATCGCAAGCAGACCTTAAGATCGTTGAAAAGAATTTAAAGCTGTCAAAGGGTGAGGCCCGCGCACAGGCAAGAGAGAACCTTTTGGGTCTGGTTACCCTGGTCAATTTTGATGGTCGCACTGTTGGGGAGTTAATGGTTGATGATCCACTGATAGAAAGTAGAGTTGAGACACTTGTCAGTAGTGCATACCAACAAGGTGAGATAGAATATCTCGAAAGAAAAGAGGTTGCCATTGCCTTGGCCATTAAAATGTCGGGGCTTGCTGAAATTTTAGTTGATGCAGGTGGACACATGAATGAAAACCTCGCCCAATCAACATTCCTCATGACCCGCAATGCTGTACCGAAGAGCGAGAGGACATCCGGTATCGTGATTGATGCTAGAAACATTTACCATGTTCCAGCGATGGTACCTAAGGTGTTCAATGAAAATGATAAATTAGTATATGGCCCGCGTCACTACACTCGGTCAAGGTCGGTCAATAGAGGTCCAATGGGGTATGCGCACAATATGGACGATGGTAATGTTCGCAGAAGAGTTGGGGGAAACCCGATCATGGTTGAGGCGGTCAGCAGCAATGATATGGTCAATTTAACAGTATCTAACATAGATGCAGATCGTATCAGGGACGCTGAAAAGAAATTTGGTGTTTTGACAAATTGCAAGGTCCTTGTACTATTAAAGTAGAATCTTGAAATTGCCTGAACACAACCAAAGGTCAAAATTCTCTTTATGATTTTTAGTTTCATAATTTGGACTGAAAAGGTCATTCTTTTAAAGAATGACCTTTTTTTTGGATATTTTTTTGGTCTATAAAATTTTATAGGGTATGAAAAAAGCACTGTTATTACTTGCAGATGGAAGGTTATTCAAAGGAGTGTCCCTAGGGCACCAAGGAGAAACCGTGGGTGAGGTTTGTTTTAATACTGGTATGACAGGGTATCAGGAGATATTGACAGATCCATCATATTGTAGACAGATCGTTACGATGACAGCACCTCATATAGGTAATTATGGCATCAACCCAAACGATATGGAATCTAAAAAAATACAGGTGGCTGGTTTTGTGATCAAAGAAGAGACAGAGGTCCCCTCCAATTGGAGATCACAAGAATCCATATCCGAATATTTAAAGAGAGAGAAGATCGTTGGGATTCAGAATATAGACACACGTGCACTTACTAGACATATTCGAGATAATGGTGCAATGAATGGGATAATATCCACGGAAGAAAAAGACATCAATATTCTTAAAGATAAATTGGATACAGTTCCAGATATGACTGGTTTAGACCTAGCGAAAGAAGTTACATGTAAGGCCCCATACTTCTGGTCGGATAAAAAAAGAGGAAAATTTGAAGTTGCGGCCATTGACTTCGGCATTAAACACAATATTTTGAGATTGCTAGAAGAGCAAGATTGTAATATTACAATTTTCCCCGCAAATGTATCTCCCTCAGAAATAATAGAATCACGCCCCGATGGAATCTTCCTCTCAAATGGGCCAGGTGACCCATCAGCAGTGTCCTATGGCATTGAAACGGTAAGTACACTTCTTGGTAAAAAACCAATATTTGGCATATGTCTAGGGCACCAGATCCTCGCACTTGCACTAGGCGCTAGTACCTTCAAATTAAAATTTGGTCATCGAGGGATTAATCATCCAGTAAAGAATATTGTGACAGGATCCATTGAGATCACAAGCCAAAACCATGGTTTTTCCGTGGACCTTGGCTCCCTCCCGGGCAATGTTTCATCAACCCATGTCAATCTAAATGATAATACCTTAGCAGGCATAGAGTGTGAAGAGTTATCTGCTTTTTCTGTTCAATATCACCCTGAAGCAAGTCCAGGACCACATGATAGCAAATATCTTTTTATAAAATTCATCAAACTAATGAAAGATGCCAAAAAGAACTGATATAAAATCTATTCTGATCATAGGAGCTGGGCCTATTGTTATAGGACAGGCATGTGAATTTGATTATTCAGGAACACAGGCGACTCGGGCATTGAAGGAAGAGGGGTATAGGGTTATTTTAGTCAACTCTAACCCCGCCACAATAATGACGGACCCCGACATAGCTGATGCAACCTACATTGAGCCCCTGACCGTCGAATACCTTGAAGAGATCATAAAACGCGAAAAACCAGATGCCATATTACCTACCGTTGGCGGACAAACCGGATTGAATCTGGCAATGGACCTACACAATAAAGGCATACTTGATGCTAATGATGTGGAATTGATAGGTGCACAGATACAGGCCATAGAAAGAGCTGAGGATAGAGAAAAGTTCAAAGAGTCTATGGACTCTGTGGGCATTGAAACTGCTCAAGGAGGGTTCGTGCACTCTTGGGAGGAGGCAAATGCCTTGCTTGATTCAATCAAATTTCCAATGATAATTAGGCCGTCTTTTACTCTTGGGGGTACGGGTGGTTCGGTCGCATACAATTTTGAGGAATTTCAAGACCTGGTTGAAAAAGGTCTTCAGGCAAGCCCCATATCCGAAGTTCTAATTGAAGAATCACTACTTGGATGGAAAGAGTTTGAATTAGAAGTGGTCAGAGATAAGGCAGACAATGTGGTCATCATCTGCTCAATTGAAAACATTGATCCAATGGGAGTACATACAGGTGACTCAATAACAGTCGCACCTGCAATGACATTGTCCGACAAAGAACTTCAGACCATGAGGAACTGGTCCATTTTATGCTTACGAACCATTGGCGTTGAGACTGGGGGGTCAAATGTTCAATTCGCAGTAAATCCTTTAGATGGAAGGTGTATTATAATTGAAATGAATCCCAGAGTCAGTCGATCATCTGCTCTTGCCTCAAAAGCCACAGGATTTCCCATTGCCAAAATAGCGGCAAAACTGGCAATTGGCTATACAATGGATGAACTACCCAATGACATTACTGGAAAAACAATGGCCGCCTTTGAGCCAACACTTGATTATGTGGTCACAAAGGTCCCCAGGTTTGACTTTGAGAAGTTTCCAAGTGCAACCGGGCATTTAGGTGTACAGATGCAAAGTGTTGGTGAGGTAATGGCCATAGGAAGAACTTTCAAAGAATCATTGCAGAAGGCATTCCGTTCTCTAGAGGTCGGGCTGGACGGACTAGAGGCAAAGCCAGTTTCAGATAATGATCCAAATTTGATGCGGTCAAGGTCATTGGATATGTCAACCTTACGATATTCCACGAGTTTTAGATTGCTAAAGGTTAGACAAGCATTCTTAGAGGGTCAGTCTATTGAAGATGTTTATCAATTGACCAAGATAGATCCCTGGTTTTTGAGTCAGATACAGGCCCTGACCAAACTGAACAATAAAGATTCATTATGGACATTAAAACAAAATGGTTTTTCAGACCTCCAAATTGCACGAATGTTGGGCAAGTCAGAGAATGAGGTTCGCAGTATTCGTAAAGATGATTCCACTATCCCCGCCTACAAGGTGGTGGATACTTGTGCGGCTGAATTCGTTGCAAAAACACCCTATTGTTATTCCACATATGATTCAGAGAATGAGATAGAGCCACTTGAAGGGAAGAAAATAATGATATTGGGAGGTGGACCAAATCGCATTGGACAAGGAATTGAATTTGACTATTGTTGTGTCCAGGCTGTTTTTGGCCTAAGGGACCAAGGATATAAAACAATTATGGTTAATTGTAATCCAGAGACAGTGAGCACAGATTTTGACCTTGCTGATCGACTATACTTTGAACCTGTCACTTTTGAAGATGTCTTGAATATTGTTGAGTTTGAGAACCCTGATGGCGTTCTTGTACAATTTGGTGGGCAGACACCATTGAAGATCGCAAATGCGCTCGAGGCTTCTGGTGTACCTGTGATCGGTACCTCACCAGAGAACATAGACCATGCAGAAGATCGTGAAAAATTTGGATCTATCATTGAGATGCTTGATGTTACATGTCCAAAGTATGGTACTGGTCGCACACTAGACGAAGTTATTGAGGTTGCAGAACATATAGGGTACCCAGTTCTTGCAAGACCTAGTTATGTATTAGGTGGTAGGGCCATGGAAATAGTTTATTCAAAAAAACAACTCATAGACTATATTTCAAGATCAGCTGATGTTACAGAGGGGCACCCAATTCTCATTGATCAATTTCTAGAGGACGCCTTTGAGTTTGATGTAGATGCTTTGTGTGATGGTAAAACAGTCCACATTGGTGCTGTGATGCAGCATATAGAGGAAGCGGGTATCCACTCAGGTGATTCAGCATGCGTACTCCCTCCTTATAGAATTACAGCAGAGGCATTGGAAGAGATCATCCGAATTACAAAAGAATTAGCCCTCAAACTAAATGTTATAGGATTGATAAATCTTCAATTTGCATATAAAGATGGTCAGGTCTATGTATTGGAAGTTAACCCGAGAGCAAGTCGAACGGTTCCCTTTGTTAGTAAGGCCACAAATGTCCCCCTAGCTCGAATCGCTTCTCAGCTTGCAGTTGGAGCTAATCTCGAAGAATTTGATTTGAAACGATGGGACCACAGCCCCTATGTTGCAGTTAAGGAGGCGGTCTTACCTTTCAATAAGTTTCCAGAAGAATCTATTTTTCTTAGCCCCGAGATGAAATCTACAGGAGAGGTCATGGGCATGTCCAAGACATTGGGGGAATCATTTAGAAAGGCATCGATCAGCGCAGGGACACTGATCCCAAGCGATGGGACAGTATTTATCTCAGTTAACAATGCTGACAAACTAGATGTGATACCAATTGCAAGGGATCTATCTGAAATGGGATTTGCATTAGTGGCCACATCAGGGACTGCAAAAGAATTGGAGAGAAACGGGTTAACGGTATCAACAATATTTAAAGTTGGAGAGGGTCGCCCAAACATTGTTGATGGTATAAAGAATGGCGAGATCAATTTGGTCATTAACACGCCAATGGGCGCTCGTGCTAGATATGATGAAGAGGCGATAGGGAGGTCTTGCATACAGCATGGGATTGTTGCCATAACAACACTATCTGGTGCAAGTGCCGCATTGCGAGCCATTCGCGTATCATCCAAAAGAATTGAATTAGATTCCATGCAAAATTATCATTCTTAAACTTCCTGTTTGCTTATTCTAAAATAATTCTATAGTATTTTTGCAATTATCTGTTTGATTTAGGATAAATGAATAAAAAAAAATGAATAAAGACACTCCACTAGACCAAATTCAGGACTCTGATGTGTCTCCAACTGAATTGGATTCAGTAATTGATACAAATAAGGAACTCTATGACCAGTTAAATGCAATGCCTGAGATAGAGGCGCTTGAAGCAATATCCGTAGATGATGAGAAGGATGAGAAAGAGAAAGATGCACCCAACCCAATCTTTGAATTAGTAAATAGAGTTCAGACATTTTATGCTGAGAATGAACTTGCTAGATATGCATCCTGGGCCTTCTTGCTTATTCTTATCTCTACCAGCGCACTTACGATCATTGAATATGATATGTTCAATGGTAGTGTCAAGGATCATACAGAGGGGAGCTTCACCTTTGGGGATACTGAACCAAATTGGTTAGATACTTTCTTTCACACCTTTTGGTGGTCTATTGTGACCTTTACAACAGTTGGTTATGGAGATGTTAGCCCCATTACACATCTGGGTAAATTTCTAACAATAATAATCATGTTATTGAACTTCGGTGTCGTCACTTTGCTTGGCGGGGCCGTGGCATCTGTATTAGTTGCCCAAAGATTAACAGGAGATGATACATTGGATGAAAATAAATTTGACGGCCACTTGGTCATTGCAGGATGGAACAAGACAGTTCCATCGGTATTAAACCTCATTGAATCAAATAAGGACTCGACCTCAGTGATCATACTTGTGAACGAGATGGACAAGGAAGTGATTCAACGGGCAATAACGGGGTATGAGAGATTGGACATTACTCACATACCGGAAAATTTTACCCATGAGTCTGTTTTGAGAAAGGCATTCTTGGATAAGGCAGGGACTTTCATGATCCTACCAGACAGTTCTGGTCTTCTACCACATGAAGACCCAGATGAGGACAAGACAGTCCTCACATGCCTAACTGCCAAGTCTATTTCAGAAGCTTGTAATGTGATTGCCCATGTGTTGGATGTGGAGAACGTATCACACCTTCAACGTGCAAATGCAAATGAGATCGTTATCCCAGATGAGCATGTCCCACACCTGCTTGCAAAACACGTGACTGACCCAGGCGTCCCACAGTTCTTTGACGACCTCATCCTAAAAGAAGAAGAGGACAAAGGCCTACAAGAGGTTAAAATACCGAGAACCTTAAATGGCCAAACACATAATAAGATCTCCGCTTTTTATAAGTTCAAGTATGGTTGGTTATTGGTCGGGTATGCAATTCGAAAAGCAGGATTTAGCTTGGACGAGCAGATGGGTGAAAGTGGAAGCCCATTGATCAGGAACATGATAAAAGAACAGCTAGATGGAGCCGGTATAAACTTAACAAGTGACGAGCATGTTGTTGTTGAGATCAATCCCCCTGATGATTATAAGATCGATGGGAAACACAGCGCCCTTGTTTTAAGGTAAAGATATGAATCCAACAGCAGAACAAATACAAAAGATAAACCATTTTAGTAAGGTCAACATAGATTTGTGTGCCATTATCGCGAGTGTCGTTGAAATACAAGAATGTGAACCTAAAGAACAATTGTTAACTGAGGGAGATACAGGAGATACCATGGTCCTTGTCTTTCAAGGTCAGGTTGAGGTATCAAAGAACATGATGGTCAAGACCGCAAGTGGCTTCACAACATCCAGGAAACCAATCATTAGATTGGAGACCACCGACCCACCCCCAGCAAAAGACCCAGAGACAGAGGCTACAGTCTTTGTCGTGGAGGCACCAGCCTTTGGGATTGGGGAATTTTCTCTCGTTTTGGACAATGCCATACGTACAGCACACGTCAATGCTACAACACCATTGAAATATGGAATACTTAGTTTGGAGGATTTTACAACGATCGTTATGGATCACCCTGAAATTGGCGGGGCGGTATATTTTGAGGTTGCGAAGTCAGCAGTAAATAATTTAGCTACTGCCAGTGGTGATATATCCAACCTGACCCAGGCATTCTTTTTTGCCCTAACACGATAGACCCTATTTTTGGATTTTTAGTTTTTCACCTGACTTCGGTTTTTCTACAGTAATATCTAGGGCCCAAGCCTTGATCGCATGTTGTATGAGAGTGACCTCATTCTCATGAATAAAATCATCAGCATTGGCTATATCAACAAAACAATCAACTAATTTTATCAAGGTTGGACCATCAAATTTTTCCGCAGCATTAATTACATCTAGTGATTCATCAAATTGATTTTGTCGTGCCTCTTCTGTCTTTAGGTCAATGAACTTGTCTGTGGTCATTCCAAAGTCTCTATTGAAAATTTCATTGTCTATATCTGGTACAAATAGTTTATAACTAGTAAAGATAGCATCCTTTTCTAACTCATCTATCTCTTGATCTGCAAAGAATGAGATACACAATAGTGAGTATAATATGTCATGATCTATAGACCAATCTACTACCGTATCCTCTTCGGTCTTTTCTCTTGCGGATATCTTTCTTTGTAATTCTTCCATCCTCTCTTTGTCAGCATCGTTGAGATATCCATCCTGTCTCTTGCGTTTCTGCATCAACTTATCTACTTCCAGTGAGAGAAACTTTACGTCACGTTCAAGTGCCTCTAGTCGTTTGTCCATAAGTCCAAACAACAGTTCTTTGAATGGGTCTAGCTGGTCTTTCTCTGGTGCGAAATAGATATTGAGAGTTCCTCTGTCAGTATCTTCCCAAAATTGTGGTCCAAAGATAGATAAGAGAAAGCACTGGGTATTTGCATTTGCCTTAAAGGTTTTTTCATCAAAGTAGGCTAGGTCATCAAGATAATCTTCTGCTATGGCTGTGGCAAACTCTAATTTTTCAACGGAAAGGTAGAACAGAGCCAGTCCAATTTGAATTCTACGAGTCCCATTATTTCCACCTAGGATTCCCTTGTCAACCTCATCTTTTGAATATCCCGGGGGTTTGTCCAGTTGCAGGATCATCTTCAATAGATCCATTTGGTCTTCGTTGCCCCACCCCTTTTCATGTATTAATACCTGACACTTCCTTAATTCAAATGTGAGAGTGTCTACCACAAAATATAGGCCAGGGTTCGCCTCAGCATTTTTGTAGATGTCATTTGCATAGAATTTAAATTTGTCATAACAATATTTCGCCATATCGACCCTATCGGCCTTTATATATTCTTGAATCATATTGGAATAATGGAACGATAGATTGTAAAGGTTTCTAGGCTCATTATTCTTATAGGCGTGTTTTATTGCAAATCTAAATAGTGTGTTAAATCGTATGTTGACATGCCCCAGTATTGTGTCATCATTATTTTTTAGACACGTCACACCTATATCCACCATTTCAGCGGGGATGAGTGATGCAATGTCAAATCGATCATTGGTGATCATTTTTATGTATGAGCTACCCAGCAAACGGAATGTCTTGACCTCATAAAACGTCTTTGTATCTGACATCTCTTTGTATTGCAGGTCCGTATAGGTGCGAAACGTTGCATTGGACCTTATCGTATCTGTCAGATCAAAGAAGCTATCATTGAAGTCAGACTTATGTGTTATATAGAGTTGTATTATCTCACTTATCTCTCGAATAATATTGGTCTGTGTTTCCTTGAACTCTGTAAAGGCCAATAGGTCGTCCAATTGATCAAGAGATCCCATGATCTCTTTTTGGTATTCTGACACCACATCTATGCTATCATCCATTGCCGATCTGATCATTGGTTTTTTCATCTGCAGGACAAATCCTTGGATGATCGATGAAATGGTCGAGACAACGTTGCTTGTCTTGGAGTATAAAAGAATGTAGAAGATATATGGCAGTGTAAATATCGACCCAATGAAAAGATAAATATAAGTATTGAGGACTGAACTTGATACCCGACCAAGTGGTTCAACATAGAACATGATCAATACTGCGTGTAAAGATGCAATGATCAGGAACCACACATAAACCAGACTCAGCCAGTCTTTTACAAATAGATCCATCAGTTTTGGTGAAGATTCTGCCGCAATCGCAATGACAATGATCAAGGTTCCCAGAACCATTGCGAGTACCCCACCCCAGATCTCTGGAGCAAAATCCAGAGCAATCGTATCAGGATTAGAGAGGTCAATATTCAGTTTGTTGTCAAAAAACTCTACTATATAGGGGAAGTAGCCATGGAACAACATATCTGAGCCGATCATTGCGATCAATACAATAACAAAAGATATAATGGTCCTATATTTGAATTGTATGCTATTGAGCCTGATAAGCGTTGAGTATATTTTTTTCATCGTTAAATTTTTTGTTAACCGGGATTTCCTTTAATTAAACATTATCATTTTTTATCATGGACATCAAATCTAGGGTTAGAATGGAAAATAAAAACTACGATGGACTTATTATTGAAACAATAATCCATCTAAAAAAAAAGATAATGTTATTTTTGAGAAATCTTGCTCTTCTATGTTACTCATTATAATTTTCTAGGTTTACTAACCGACATAGTGGTTATATTGACGTGTGTTGGTTTTAAGCAAAAACAATTAGTATTATCCAATAATAATAATATAAGGGGATATTATGGCAAACTGGAGTCAGCATCACGATTTGGTCTATGCTTTCGTCTGTGTATCATTTCTAGCAGACGGAGAGGTGGACGAATCTGAAAAAGAAGCTATGCGTGGTAATGTCAAGGTCATGTTGCCTGACGTTTCCGATGAGGAATACAACTCAATGGAAGCTGAGGTCATCAATAAATTCATTGAACTTGGCGATGAGGGTTCTAGGATGGGCCAATACGGTACATCTTTGGAAGCTCTAAAGGGATTGTTCACATCGGATGAGGATCGCTACAAGGTTGTAAAGAACCTTGCGTATATCGCTCGTGCCGATGATTTCATCCATGAAAATGAGATGGCGATGGTCGAACAAGCTGTTAGCGGTCTTGATATGACAGGCAAGATAAAGCTTGTGAAGACCGATTCTACTTTATTCGTCGATCCTACATTCTAAATAAAAACAAATAATACTTTACGATAGCCCCGAGATATTGTTCCGGGGTTATCGTAAGATCACATATTAAAAGTGGGTTAAGTATGGGTGAAAGTAGAGAGAGCAAATCAACTAGAAGAGATGCAAGTGACCGTAGAGGTGGCCACAGGCGAGGGGAGCATCGCAGAAAGAACAATATATCTGTTGATGACGAAAGGCGCACTATGGTAGACCAAAGAAGTGGGTACCAGAGAAAAGGCAACCGAAGAAGTGGAGTCGATCGCAGGGACGAATTAAAAAAAGGGCAGTAGTTACTGCCCTTTTTTATTTTATTTAAGAGTTCTGCTCTTAGCAGTAATCTCTTTCCATACCAGACAGGAAATTGTTCAATGCGAGCAATGCACTGTCAACAGCATCCAATATCTCTGGTTGATTTTCTTCTGTTTTACTCAATTCGACCAAGAGTTTTCTTACAACCTCCCGATGCCATTTGTCAGCATGCATATGGACGGTAAAGAACTTTAAGGTCTCTTCATCTTTGATGCCATAGAATTTTTGTAGACCATCTTTCTTTGTCTCAGATATCTCTGGCTGCATTGACTCATAACAATATAGAGCAGCAAGACCAATGTGATATTGTTCTGACCTAGATAGAGTGTTAAAGGTCTGCACAAGATCTTCTATCTCTTTCATTGCCGATGTATTATTGATCCTGTCTCTGCTACTGCCCATTCCCTCTGCAAAACGCATCCAAAGTTCAGGATGGTTTTCGGGGCCTTTCTCCTCATCGACCAGATTATCTAACAGAATCTGTCTGGTCTTGATATCATCACAGTTTGAATGTATTGCTGAAAGGTATCTAGGAAAAGCAGAGACATGCTGAAAGTATTGAGCAGCATATTCTTGTATGGTCTCATGTGACAGTGCTCCAGTATTCCAAGCTTGGTAAAATGAATGATTCAGAAGATGTTTTTCTTCGATCTTGGCATCTAGCTGATCAATGAAGGATTTGGTTTCCATTTAATTTGCTCCCGCTATTAATTAATAAAATTTCAGTCCCTGATATTAGAATATGATCATATATACTAAAAAGAAGATTAATCAAAAATATTCGTAAAAAAGAAAAAAGGTATCGAACGATACCTTTTTTCTTAGGAGGATCTATTTTTAACTACAAGTGGTCTCTATTAGGATTGCGCATACCTCATATGGGTCCATATTTGCAGAAGGCCGTCTGTCTTCAAGATACCCATACCCATCGTTCGCAGTTTGCATTGGAATTCTTATTGATGCTCCACGATCACTGACACCATATCGAAATTCTTTTATGCTACATGTCTCATGTAGACCAGTAAGCCTTTCTTCATTATGCGCACCGTAGACTGCTATATGCTCATCGTGCTTCTTACTTAGTCTCTCACAAGCTTTCTCTATCACTGCCATCCCGCCTTCAGCCCTCATTGATCTTGTGCTGAAATTTGTGTGGGCACCCGCCCCATTCCAATCGCCCTTGACAGGCTTTGGGTGGAGTGTGGCGCTTACACCATAATCTTCAGATATTCTATAAAGTAACCAACGTGAAAGCCACATTTGATCTGCGGATTCCAGTGGCCCTAGTGGCCCTATTTGATATTCCCATTGACCTGGCATGACCTCAGCATTTATTCCAGACACCTCTAGACCTGCTTCAATGCATAGTTCAAGATGCTCCTCAACAATATCACGCCCAAAGACCTCATCCGCGCCGACACCACAGTAAAATGGCCCCTGAGGAGCTGGATATCCTCCCTCTGGCCAGCCCAAAGGATTTCTTCCCTCAAAGAGAGTGTACTCCTGTTCAATCCCAAACCATGCGTCCTCATCAACATGTTTTTCTGATACAGATCTCAGGTGTGCCCTGCTATTTGATTTATGTACACTGCCATCTGCGTTCATTACCTCACACATGACCAGTAGGTCATCTCCTCCTCTTATTGGGTCTTTGATCTTGTAGACAGGTTTTAGCATGCAGTCACTATCATTGCCCTGGGCCTGATTTGTACTGGATCCATCAAAGCCCCATAGCGGCAGATCTTCCAGAGAATTAACGGGTCCATCTAACACCTTTGTCTTGGACCTAAGTTTTTGGGTAGGCTCATGCCCATCCATCCAAATATATTCTGCTTTAGTTTTGCTCATTTTTCAATTCCCATTTTTGATTAGTTGATTTGTCATTCCCAGTTTTAAATCCTATAGGGAACATTAAAGATATTTTAAGGTCTAGCCATCTCCCACTGGAATAATGATCCCATTTTTATATGAAGATAATATTATTTGGGTCTCTGTTCTGGCAACGCCTGGCCAGCTCTGTATTTTACGAAGTAGCTCTTCAAGGGTATTTGAGTTCTTTGTGGTCACCAGTAATGTGTGAGACCCGTTCCCCGTTGTGCTGAAACATTGAACCACCTCTGAGGTTTTTTCTGCTTCAATGGTGACCTCCTTATAGAATTGTGAAGACCCGGATATGACCGTGATGATGGCCGAAACATCTAGCCCCAATTTGGAAGGGTCTACAACCGCTTGAAAACCTGTGATGACGTCACTGTCTTGGAGCTTTCTTATTCGCTCTGTAATTGTTGGAACTGTCACATTGATCTTTTCAGCAATATGACTTGCAGATTCTCTGCCTGATCTTTGTAGTTCAATTAGTATCTTATGGTCTATGTCGTCAAGTTTCATTTAAAAAATTGTGTTATAATAGTTAAAATTATTTAGTAAATATATATAATAACAATAATAATTTAAAATTATTTAATAAATTCTTTATATAATAATATAATAATAAAATGGCTATTATAGTCCATTTTCTATACAAGCACTATTTTTATTCTCTTATGATAATGACAGAAATATCTTATAAAATGATCAATATTCTTAATTTCAAACCCTATTAATGATGACCAGATAATGAGTACTCAAACCAAGACCATCGCATTTCATACTCTAGGATGTAAACTGAACTTTTCAGAGACCTCAACAATATCTAGGGATTTTGTCCAGCATGGATTTGAGAAGGTCGATTATCGTGATAAGGCTGACATATATGTGATAAATACCTGTTCTGTGACTGAGAATGCCAACAAGGAAGCAAGAAAGTTGATCCGGAAGGCCAAGCGTAGGAACCCTGATTCATCCGTTGTGGTCATTGGATGTTATGCGCAGTTGAAACCCAAGGAAATTGCAGAGATGGATGGTGTTGATATGGTATTAGGCTCAGAAGAAAAGTTTAATATTCTTGACCATATCGACAAGATAAGCATGGAGCAGGACACTATGGTGATTCAATCATGCATAGAGCACGTAAATGAATTTAGACCATCTTATTCAATAGGTGAGAGAACACGATCATATCTAAAGATACAAGATGGATGTGATTATACCTGCTCATTCTGCACAATACCACTCGCGCGAGGGAAAAGCAGGAGTGACAATATTATCAACACGATGAAGGTCGCACAGGAGGTGGCAAATGGAGGCACAAAGGAGATAGTTTTAACAGGTGTAAATGTTGGTGACTATGGAAAGGATTCAGACGATTCGTTTCAAGACCTACTAACCGAGTTGGATCATTTAGATGGTATTGAGAGAATTAGAATATCATCGATAGAACCCAATCTTCTTGGTGAGGAGATCATAGAATTTTGCAATGCCTCTAGGTTATTCATGCCACATTATCATATGCCTCTGCAATCAGGATCCAATAAGATATTGAGATCCATGAGGAGGAGGTATGATAGAGATCTATATCGATCTAGGGTTGAAATGATAAAATCTGTTGAGCCAGACGCATGTATTGGAGCAGATGTGATCGTAGGTTTCCCAGGCGAGACGGATGATGATTTTTTGGATACATATTATTTTATCAATGATCTCGATATATCATACTTGCACGTATTCACTTATTCCGAGCGACAAGACACAGACGCATCTAATTATAATGATCCTGTAACATATGAAAAGAGATCTGAAAGAAGTAAAATGCTTCACATCCTATCTGATAAAAAACGCCGATATTTCTATGATCAATTTTTAAACTGTACCAGAGATGTTTTATTTGAGAATATGAAGAATGGACAATTAATTGGCCATTCAGACAATTATATTCAAATAAAGGTTGATGAATCCTCTGATCTTATAAATACACTTCACCCAACTAATCTAATAAAGGTCGATGGGGGCATGGTTCTTGGTCATTTAAAAAATAGAACCTCTTAGACTGTGGTGGATATAGTATAATGATCCAGTTCGAGAATATCTCTAAATCATTCCCTGCGGGGGATCTCTTCAACAATGTAAATATTACAATTAAGCATGGGATGAGATCAGGTTTAATAGGTAAGAATGGTTCCGGAAAAACAACTTTATTAAAAATGATGCTTGGTGAGGTGGCCCCCGATTCTGGGAATATAAAGAAGTTAAAGGGTCTGACGATCGGTCATCTTGCTCAAGAGATAATTGTAGGAACTGAAAGATCGATCCTTGAAGAGGTCTTAGCATCTTATCCTGAGGCATATGAATTAGAAAAAAGAATGAACTCGTTGTCAAAGAAAATCTCTAAGGATACGGGCAATGATATACTTGCGCGAGAACTGGGAGAGGCGCAGCATAAATTTGATTCCATAGGTGGATGGTCTTTGGAGAAAAATGCAAAGAAGATCCTGGGTGGTCTAGGATTTTCAGAAGACCAATTTATGAAGCCGATGGAAAAGTTTTCAGGTGGATGGCGAATGAGGGTCGCTCTTGCTTCGATCCTTTTGCAAGAGCCTGATGTATTATTCTTAGATGAGCCAACAAACCACCTGGATCTCGATGCGACAATATGGTTAGAAAAATTTTTAAGTGAGTGGAAAGGAGGCATGGTAGTGATAAGCCATGATCGCGCATTTTTAGATCGATCGATAAATCATGTTATAGAGATCGATCTCAATAGGGTCAAATTGTTTAAGGGGAACTACTCTGAATTTCTGAATACTAAAAAATTGGAAATGGAACTATATAGGAATGCATATAAAAATCAGCAAAAAGAGATAAAGGATACAGAAAGGTTCATAGAACGATTTAGATATAAGAATACAAAGGCCACACAAGTACAAAGTAGGATAAAGAAGTTGGATAAAATGGAAAAACTTGATATGCCGAGTGAGGATAGTTCGGCTATTACTTTAAAGATACCACAACCGAAAAGATCACCGTTGAAATTGGTCTCTTGCGTAAGCGTGAAAAAAAACTATGGTGATATAGAGGTTTTTAATGATCTGGATTTTGAGGTTGAAAGAGGAAGGAAGGTAGGCCTGGTTGGTGTCAATGGAGCGGGCAAGTCAACACTGTTGAAGATGTTGGCTGGTATTGAAAGAGCGACAGGGGGAAGTGTGGAATATGGTCCAAATATTAAAGTGGGTTATTATGCACAACATCAATTAGAGACACTGGACAATGATGATAGAGTCTTTGATTCGTTAAAAAAGATATCAATGAACTGGACGGAAAATGAGGTAAGGACCTACCTCGGAGGATTTTTATTTTCCGGTGAGGATATTGATAAACACATAAAGGTATTATCAGGCGGTGAAAAAGCAAGACTTGCCCTAGCGAGAATATTGATATCTCCCTCAAACTTGTTATTGTTGGACGAGCCAACAAATCACCTGGATATGGTAAGCCGGAACATCGTTGAAAAAGCTTTGTCAGATTTCAATGGATCAATAGTATGCATATCACATGACAGACATTTTTTGAATAAGATAACTAACACGACATGCGAGGTCGGTGATGGTAGAGTGGTAACATTTGAAGGGAACTATGAATACTATGAATGGAAAAAAGAAACGCTTTATGAAGACGATATAAAAGATTCATCAAATAAAGGAAGAAAAGATAAAAAGGCAGATTATAAGGAAAGAAAGAAAAATAAAAACAGGATGGCATGGATAAACAAAAGATTTACAGCGATAGAAAAAGAAATTGAAGAATTCGAATTAGTAATAACCGACCCTATCAATGCAAGTGACTCGGAATTATTACAAAGAAATATGAGCAAAATCAAGGTATTGGAAAGAGAATATTTGAGTCTGATAAATGAAAAAGACAATATTGTAATTATATAATAATAAAAATTTCACAATATTATTTATTAATAATATTTACACTACAAAATATAATTTATAATACTGGTGACAATTCAATGTTGTATTATAATCATTCATCATTTATCACATTATAATTATTAATATTTACAATATAGAAAAAATATTATTTATTAATTTATCAATTT
>CALCSS010000238.1 GCA_937893835.1 uncultured Fidelibacterota bacterium | reverse complement strand
ATCAGCTAATTTTAATGATGCTTCTGGAGAGATATGCCTAATGCCACATACAATAATGCCAGATTGTACTCCATAAGCTTTCTCTCCTTTTTTCAGACCTTTTTGAACAGCCTCTATAGCATTGTCCAAGGTCATTCCTTTTTTTGTATGAAGGATAGGAGAGTAGCGGACCTCAATATAACGAACATTTTCTTTTGCCACGTCTTCAATTAATTCAAATGCAAAACGAAAAAGTGCTTGTGGTGTTTGCATTACGCTCAATGTTATGTCAAAACGTTTGATGTAATCTTCTAATGATCCACGATTTTTCCCAATGCGAAGGTATTTATCCAAATCCCTAATGCTTTGGAATGGTAGTTTTACCTTCTCTATTGTAGCTTGCTCGATTATAGATTTAGTCCTGAGGCTACCATCTAGATGACAATGCAATTCTACCTTTGGCAATTGTACAAGTAATTTTTGGGAAATTGATCTCATTCTGATTATTCGGTTCTTGAATGATGGTATAGCCACCAAATCGTGATAACTGCACTAATCATTGTCAGGCCTGTTACGAGGTCAGGCTGTAGACCAAGATCTATATTCTTTATTCCTGCACTTGCAACAAATGCCAATAAAATACCCATCAAGGATTCACCTGCTATAAGGCCAGATGATAGTAGAACACCGTTTTGCAATATGCTATCGGGTTCCCTAGTGGCATTGGTTTTTGTTAATATAAAATGTGCCAACAAACCACCTACTAAAATGGGGGTAGAAAGTCCAAATGGCAGGTACATCCCTACTGCTATAGGCATAAGATGAAGCCTAAACTCTCCTGATCTATTCTTATTGAAGAGCAAAGAATCCACAATGAGAATGAGAATTCCTAAGACTGCTCCAATTGCCACCATATCCAATGGTAGATTACCCTTACCGAAAAAACCATCAGCAAGGCTTGCAAAGAGTCCAGCCTGCGGTGCCGCCAATTCTCTACCACCAATTCCACCAGGAGTGTTCTCATGAAGGAGTTGAAGGATAGGGGCCATTACAAGCGATGCAACACCAACACCAATTATCTGCATTATCTGCTGTCTGTAGGGACTAGCTCCAACTATCTGACCTGTTTTAAGGTCATTGCATACATCTCCCGATGTGCAAGCAGCACAACAGACTATTGCTGCAACTCCAAGGGTTGCCACCATTCCCTCTGTGCCTGAAAAACCAAAAATGTAGAGAAGCCCACCAGTAAACAATACTGCTGTTATTGTCATTCCTGAAACAGGTGAGTTAGAATTGCCCACCAGTCCAACAATGTAGGAAGCTACAGCGGTAAAGAAGAATGCCATAATGATCATGATAATTGTTGTGACAATTGTGATAGCCATATCATTAGTGATATAGTAGTAAACTCCTCCAACCAAAGACACTGCCAAGGCCGAGAAAATATTTATTGCTCTTGCAGGTATATCACGTTCATTATCAGGAATGTCATTTTGTATAGTTCCCTTCTGACTATCTACCAATATCTTGATTGCATCTACTAAACCTTTTCGGACCTTGAAAATAGAGGATATTCCACCTATAACCATTGCACCCACACCAACATATCTAATTTTTGTTGACCATAGGACCGACGCCCCTTCAAGAGGGTCTGAAGCATATTCAAGTCCATGACCTAATAATGGTATCCCAACTAGCCACCCTAAAAAACCACCAATAAAAATAAGAATAGCAATATTAAGTCTTACAATAAATCCAACTGCTAACAAAGCGGGTGAGATATCTCCTCCAAAGAAAAAGATTCTATTACCGATTAACATAGCTCCCTCTAGAACACCCTTTAATACTCCAAAAAAGGAAATTAAGATCTTGAACGCTCCACCTATCAATGTACCTTTTATAACCAAGCCAGCATTATTTGAACTTCCTATATCTTGACCAGCCTCAAGGACAGATGCACATGCCAAACCTTCTGGGTATTGAAGGTTATCCTCATTTTTTACAATAAAGACCTTTCTCATTGGTATCATGAACAAAATGCCTAATAGACCCCCTGTAAATGCGATAACGGTGGTCAGTATCGTGTCAAACTCTTTCCAAACACCAATAAGTATCAGTGCCGGCATTGTGAAAATAATGCCGGCAGCAAGGGACTCACCAGCAGATGCAGCGGTTTGGATTTGATTTGCCTCAAGAATGGAATCAGCATTTGATTCCTTATTGAATACCCGAATTTGTCTGAGTATGACCATTCCAATAACAGCTGCAGGAATGGAGGCTGAAACTGTCATGCCTGCTTTCAATCCTAAATAGACGTTTGCTGCACCCATTACAACTGAAAGAACAATGCCAATTAATATCACTCTTAGATTGATTTCTGGGATGGTAGAAGAATTATCTAACATTATAGCTCCAAGTATATTAAAAAAAAGGAATACTGTTTTCCATGCAAAACAATCTAAAGAAGCATTTAATTAGTTAATATAATTTTTTAATTTGATTTTAGTCAGGGGTGCCGTTTTGTACCAGATCAAACGGCTGAGAATAAACCCATTGACCTGATCTGGATCATGCCAGCGTAGGGAGACAAAATGTCTTATAAGGTTATTTTTTGTTTAGTTCTTCTTTTTACGACAAGTCTTTTCTCACAGATCAAGGGGAAAGTAATTAGCCAGGATGATGGCAAGGCTATTGTCGGAGCAAATGTTGTTGTAGATGGTGGTGGTACATCAACCAATAGGCTAGGTCAGTTTAGTATCGATATCCCCGTTGGTGCAAAAATTGAGTTCTCTCATTTAGGATATAAGACCTTGACCCAGGATGCTACAAAGGATATGATTATTTTACTTAAGCCATACCCGATTAATGTAGACGAGATTGTGGTATATAGTGGTTTAAATGATGAGTCACTTCAAAGATTAAGCCACAGTGTATCAGTGATCACAAATAATGAAATAAAAAAGTCGTCAGCACACCATTTTCAAACATTGACGCACCAAATCCCCAATTTGACCTGGGCAGGTGGTACAAGCCGCCCAAGATATTTTCAAATTCGTGGTATTGGGGAAAGAAGTCATTATTTTGGAGAGGGTGCACCAAATTTCTCTGTTGGTTTCATAATTGATGATATTGATCTAAGTGGTTTAGGAATGGTAGGACATCTCTTTGATCTAAAGCAGATAGAAATCTTCAAAGGACCTATGTCATCAGTATTTGGATCAAATTCATTAGCAGGTCTTATTAGCATACGGTCACAAGAGCCCAAGGATTATTTTGAAGATTCATATTTATTCAGTCGTGGAACAGATAATCATGTATTAATCAGTAATGCAATTAATTTTAAGATGCATGAAAATCTTGGAATACGTATGTCGGGAACCTATAACTATTCAAATGGTTTTAGGAATAATATTCTAAAAGAAATAAGTGACTCTAATAAAAGAGCAGAATTGTTTTCCAGGATCAAGGTAAAATATAAACCTTCTAATAATATCAATATTCTCAGCACTCTCATTTATGCAAATATGGCCAATGGCTATGATGCTTGGGCGCCTGATAACAATACAAACTATAAAACCTATTCAGATGATGATGGTGAAGATAGTCAGAGAACCGTAGGTGGGTCTATGCGTATTCATATGTCCCTCAGTGAGGGTATGACCTTGACAAGCATAACATCATCATCAAAAACAGATCTTATACATTCTTATGATGGTGATTGGGCCAATGATAGTTATTGGTATGAGAAGCATGAATTTGATCCTTTAACAGAGGGATGGTCATATAAGTTTTATGATAATAATAAAAAGGATCGAAAAAATATTGCTCAGGAATTCCGTATCTCCATTAATGACATTATTCTTGGGATGTTCTATAAGGATATGGAAGAGTTAGATCAGGCAATTGGCTATTTGTTTGGTGGTTTGGGTACTGGTGCAAACAGCAAATTTGATTTTGAGGTTATATCAAGTTATGCTCAATTTGGTCTCGCCCTTTCTTCTAAAGTAAAACTCTCAACCAACTTTCGTATAGAGAAGAATATCATGGACTATTTTGGTACGACAATTGGAGTAGATGAGTCCTGGGAACCAGTTGAGTTGCCAACAGTAAGTTTCCATAATGACCATCTTATGACAGGATACAGGGTATCCTTGGTCTTTAAGAAAAGTAATGCTACTAGGTTTACTAGTAGCATTGCAAAGGGTTATAAATCAGGAGGAGTGAATCAACAGCCCTATCTTCAAATTGCAAATCGCTCCTATGAGCCAGAAGCATTGGTTACTACAGAAATTGGATTGAAGCATAAGACCCACATCCTTCGATCAAATATTACATATTTTTATGGTTTCAGGCGAGATCAGCAAGTTTCAATATCAAGTCAACAAGTTGAAGGGGACCCAAATAGTTTTATCTATTATACCAGCAATGCAGGGTCAGGAACTATCAATGGTCTAGAGATGGAAAACAAATTTAAATTATCAAAGAATTTCATTCTCGGTCTATCTGGTGCATATCTAGATACTTGGATTGATAATTATAACTATTATATTGCTCATGGAGTCAAAGTATCAGCTGGAAACAGAGGAGCAGCGATGGCTCCTAAATTTAGTGGGTCCATGAATCTAACTTATGAAAGTAGTTGGGGATTAACGAGTTACTTGGTAACAAATTTTAAAAGTGATTATTACTATTCGGACAGCCATAATGAAAGATCCACCTCATATTCTACGACAGATCTGTCACTTTCTAAGAAAATGAACAAAGCTATGACCATAACTTTCTGGAGTAGAAATATCTTTGATGAAAGATATACTACGCGCGGTTTTTATTTTGGGCTTATACCTCCAACTTATACCAAGCAGTTATTTGAAAGTTATGCAGATCCTCGACAAACTGGGTTCACCATAAAGTGTCAACTTTAATATATTGGATGAGGATTACTCATAATTTTATGCCAATTACATTTGTCAGGTTCTGTCTTTTCTTTTCTAGTTATATTTAAGTTAGGTTACCAATGTTTGGCCAAATAACAGAACAATTTCAAACGATCTTTAAAACTATCCGTGGTCTTGGAAAGATAACGGATTCTAATGTCAATGAGACCGTTCGACAAATTCGCAGAACACTTATTGATGCAGATGTGAATTTTAAAGTTGTTAAATCCTTTATTTCTAGGGTTGAGAAAAAGGTGACCGGTACCAAGGTTCTTAATTCAATCAAGCCAGGAGAACAGTTTATAAAGATCATTCGAGATGAGCTAGCTGGTCTACTAGGTTCTGAAAAAAATGATTTGGAACTGAAAAACAAACCCTCTGTCATATTATTGACTGGATTGCAGGGTGCTGGGAAGACAACTACTGCTGGGAAACTTGCTCTGATGTTGAAAGAATCAGGGAAATCAGTTATGTTGGTTGCTGCTGATATATATCGGCCTGCAGCGATTGACCAACTCTATATTCTTGGGAAGAAGTTAGATGTTCCAGTTTACAAGGAGGATATCAA
>CALCSS010000237.1 GCA_937893835.1 uncultured Fidelibacterota bacterium | reverse complement strand
AGCAGATAAAACATTATCTACCAGAAAGAGGAATATGCATGATAGGATGACATTGATCATTTATTGCCTAGTCCTAGCCTATCGTTGACCCAATAGATCAGTGGGATGCTCAAGCCCCAAACAATAACAAGCATGATGGTTATATCCAGTAAATCCTCATTAAAATAGATCGCGCCGATCTTCTCTCCTGCGCTATATGCCAAAGGACCAAATATCCCTCCCAATAAAAATGCTAGAATCCATCGTCCCTTGAGCCATGCCATTGAATGATTTACCATTGCAGCAAATCCACACCACATAGCTGTGATCCATAATGGGGCAATGATAATATCCTGACCATAGAGGCCATTGTATGAGAGCATGCCTGAGGAGGCCATCAATGTGTCAACCAAAGTCCCCACGAAGGCAAAGATAATCACAAGCTTTATCTCTGCATTATTTGAAGAATTAATATAAAAATGAAGTATAAGAAATAGCAACATTGAAAGGGGGCCAATATACTCTAGGCCACTTGTTGCACCCAATACACAGGCCCACCAACTGAATTTAAATCCTAGAATGTTAAATATTTTTTTCATTTGAATATATTATTCTATATAGTGTGGATACGAATGATGCTTAACAAAAATTGAGCGCTATGAATATAATTTATTTTTGTTTTTTACAACGATCGTTACTACCATCATTATGGTATAAAACACAATGCCTATCAATAGCATTATCAAGAAGTAATACGGCCATTCAGGCATCAAGAGGGTGAAATTTACGCCCTCAGGCTTCTCAAAAGTAAACATGTAATTACTTCCGAGTAAAAAATTGACAATGATTATTGCTACAACAAGCATTGATGTCCATTTAATTGCATTAAAATAATCTTTCCATTGTGGGAGATAACCATCCAACACAATACTTATCATCACAAAAATAACAAGCCCATGCGCAAAGAAATAGTGTATGGACACATAGATATGCTCCATCTCAGACAGATTGGTGTTAACGAATGCAAATAATGACCCACCAAACCCTGCAAAAAAGAACCAATTCTTCAATTCTCTATTTTCTTGATAACGGGCATAGACCGGAATCAACAAGGCAGATATATAGCACATCTCCATTGGCAAGGATGTGGCAAGAGACCAGATATCATAATACACCATATAGATCTGAAAAACGACCTCATTAAAGATAACCAAATAACCGATTGTCTGTATGATGATCAGCTTGACCCTATCTGTGCAATAACCATAGACCCATGCCACTGCAATGCAGAGCACCGTACTTATCATTCCGTAGATCACATGTTGACTAGGTAATGAGATGACTATGTTTATTATGTCATTTATCATTTATCTGAATATGATCTATAAAGAGAATAATTTCTGAACCTTGAGATAGACTTGGCCATATGCCTCTTGCCACTTGGATCCTTCTCTATCATAGGATCTGCTGGTACCAATATAAAATATCGTAAATGGACCTGGTTGATAACTGATCAGGGGCTGTATGTCAAAGGAGTCATAATAGTCATGGTATTGAGCGACCAGTCTCATATTTAATGCTGCTGTTGCCTGATATTCAAGTCTTGTTCGGGCAATAAGATCAGAATAAACCTCTTTACCAGTATCAAAATTGGTTGACCTTGACTGATCTAACTTGAAATTGAATTTGAATTCATTGCTCGGTCTAAGGTTCAATTCAAATCCAAAACTGATGTTTCTTGCCTGATAGGGATCATCTTCTCTAATGATCTCCGTGCCAAACTGAGGCTCAAACTCTATGGATATTTTTTTTGAAAAAGACTTTTCAAACTCAAACATAAGCCTGTAATTATTTGGAAAAAATTCACCTTTATAGTATTCCCACTCTGCAAGCAGCGTTATATCATACCCAAACTGTCCTTTCATTTGACCATTATGGCTCAAGAATAGCCAATCTTGGAATTTGGCCCAATCGTAAAAAAATATGCGCCCAGTTGCAAACCAGAAATACATCACCTCGAATGATCCCTTATCAGGATAAAGGATCTTGCCTCTTGTGAATGTCAGGTGCCTTTTATCATTGAGGTCTATGTAGCCATTATCTGTTCTAAAAGTTGGTGAACGCTCAACATACATCAGAGTCATTCCATCATTTCGTTTTCGATTCTCAAGGCTAAAATAAAAACTATGGCCTGCGTATGACTCCCCATCAAAATCAGATGTGAGGGAGTCTTTTCCAAATAGATGCCCATTGATGGATGAGGAAATTGCAGTGTCAACTGGCTCAGAGGTATTTGATAAAAAGAGCTGCCAGTCCATTTGCAGGCTATTACTAAAACGATAGACACCATCCACCCCTCCCATGGTTCCAGATCCATCTTTATATCTTCTGTCAGACAACACGCCTCCTATGTATGACCCCTCATTGATCGAATGCTTCGCTCGAAATATATGTGTATTGCTCTTACCTAGATTTTCAGTGGTTCCACCAAAATCACTGAACGGAACAATGAAAGTACTGTTCTGGTCCAAAGATCCCAAGTAACCATACTGGGTATTCCCATATTGGCCCAGCACCTTCGCGGCCATAAGTGGCTGATTGATCGAGCGAGTATACACAGCACGTACCTTGGGCTTCCATCCAAAGGACCCCGTATTAAAGAGATCGACACCTTCATTAAAGAAGGGCCTTGTCTCAGGATAGGATATAGCGGTCTGGCTATTGATGTCTATCTCTGTCTCATTTGATTCAACTTGACTAAAGTCAGGATTAAAGGTCACCTCTGCGGTTGCGGTCTTGCCTATGGGCAAGGAGATACCAAGACCAATATTATTTGAAAATGAATCCTCATATGACCCTACCAGACTTGGTAATACCTCAATGGGTGGCTTGACATCAATGCCCTTTATCCCCTTGAGATGACCTATCTGGCAAATATCACATCTATTATTTCTATCAATGGGGACCCATGAATCAATTCGTTTACTGTCCTGCCTAGGTACGACCCTAAAGAAATTTATCCTCCAATGAAATTCACCTACATTTGCTGTTCTAAAGGTAGAAAATGGGATCGCCATCTCAACCTCATAGCCGTCATCCTTGATCCGGCCGGAAGAATTCCATATCGCATCCCAATCATTACGCTCGCTCTCACCAAATTTTTGTCCATCGGACTGATTGCCATAGGGATTACAGGAAAAAAAATACGCAGCAACACCATCATTCCTGGGGTCGATAAGCACACCAATGTGATCATCGTCTGATATGTCATCTCGCTTTGACTGGTTTGCCCTTATCGATCCTTGATCATCAAATGCATTGAAGGCAATATATAAATACTTGCTGTCATAGGTTACATGCACCTTTGTTTGTGCTGCTGCTGGAAGATTTTCACCAGGCATTATCTCAACAAAGTCACCTATGGTCTTTGCACCTGCCCATTCAGACCCATCTATTACTCCGTCAATGATGATGGAGTTAGATACGGTCTTGAGATCGATCGTCTTTTCTGACCTTAGAGTTGAAAAGAAGGCGATGACGATCATGATCGAAGTCTTTTTTAGCATATGATCTCTATTGAATTGTCATGGCAGACAATCGCATTCCTATTTTGCATCAATTTCAAAATCAATCGTGAATATGTCATTTATCATCCGGTCACCTATGTCAGGATAATACTGGACTGATCTATATGTTATGTCATAGAGCGTCCTATCAACCTTCATCTCTCCAGTGGCAGATGCCGAAACATCATCATGGTTGATATTACAAGCAAACTCTATTGGGTGCGTCTTGCCTTTGATGGTCAGATCTCCATTAATGATCATTTCATTATTTTTTAATAGGGCATTGCCTAGATGGAAATAAGATTCAGGATGGTTTTCCGTATCAAAAAAATCTTCTGAATGGAGATGGCCTTCTAATTTTTCTCCCCAAGGGCTATCCTTTATGTCCATGACCTTGATCGTCCTCATATCCACAATGAACTCACCAGACACCGGTCGATCATTCTTTAACACTACCACACCTTTCTTCAGGTTGACATATCCCCAATGTGAACCCGTTAGTTTCTCTGCTACCCAACGCAAACGAGAATTTTCTAGGTCTATCGTCAATGTTCTTCCTTCGCTACAGAACAGTAATGATGTAAGAATCAAGAAAATAAGATATTTTTTCATAGCTAGAATCTAAGTGATCCATAAAAAAATAGCCCCAATAATGGAGCTATTTTTAAATCATATGAACGATCGTTCTATTCTGAAAGCGCCTGGTCAACGATCATAAGTATGTCAAGGACGTCAATGGTGCCATCCAGATTCATATCCGCATTCTCGATCTGTTGATCATCCAGTTCAATATGACCAACAACATAATTGACCGTTACTATGACGTCCAAAATGTTCACGATGTTATCAAAGTTTAAATCTCCAAAATCAATATTAAGTGGTGTGACCGCTCCAGGTGGAAATTGAATTCTATCTATCCATGCGCAATCCTCTCCAGAGCTCTGTCCATCATCTTTCTCATATACCCATCGAAGCATATGCTCACCAACAGGTAGATCCACACTATATTCATTCCAGTCAGTGTCTCCACCTATGACAAGTTCCTGAGACTGGTCATTAATATAAAATTCAAGATAATCATATATGGTCCCTGTGGTCCCCTGCTCAGAAGAAGATTTAGACCAAAATTGAATATCTCCCTCATACAATACATTGATCATCATGGAAAGTTCAGATGTTTGACCATCATCTATATCACCAGAACGTGCAGAATAATTTCCTGAATATGCATCCATGTCAATTGTCCAGTCCGCATTGCCTTCATGGTTCCAATCAAAGGATGTAAAATTAGCTGTCTCAAAATCCTCAAGCATGATTCCAAGAGTAATGGGGACAGGGAAGACATTCTCATAGGGTGTATTGAGGGAGCCAATGGTCAGTGCTAGGAGTGAAGAAGATCCGATCGGTGCGTCATTGGCAGCAGTTATCTCAATGGATACATTGATCTCATCACCGATATCCCACCAGTAATCATTGTCACTAACTACGTTACCTATGGTCAAATACGCATCACTGGTCGTAGCATCAAAAGTAGGATAGCCAACAGGAGAGTTGCCCACATTTAATAGGGTGACCTGCATAGTGATCGACTCACCAGGATCAAGCGTGCCATTGCCATTGTCAATTAGGTTCGATGATACCAGCAAATAAGAAGGGGCCTCTACTGAGACTTCAGTGTCATATTCCCATTCCTCCGTTTCACCCATTGCTGTTACCAATAACGGAATGCTCGATCCATCTTCCACATTCCAACTGACCTCCAACTCAAATGGCCCGACAGAAACCTGACCTCCAG
>CALCSS010000236.1 GCA_937893835.1 uncultured Fidelibacterota bacterium | reverse complement strand
ACCCTTTAGCATAATATCATATGTATTTCCATTTATATCCTCAAATAGTTCTGCGAGACCTGTCGTAGCATTTGATTGGGGATCGAGATCGATCAATAGAGTTTTCACTTCAGAAACGGCCAAGCTCAAAGCCACATTGACGGCAGAGGTTGTTTTTCCTACTCCACCTTTTTGATTTGTAAATGCTAATATTTTTGACATTTATTTTAAAACCATAAAATTAGGGGGCAAAATTTATCATACCTTTGTTCAATGCCCTTGATAAAAGATTAAGAAATTAAATGCAATTAAAATTTCATTAACTTCAGGTAATGAATAATAATAAGAATTAATAAATAATTTATGAAAGCACTAGTAAAAAATTCTCATGAACACGGTATTTGGATGGAGGATGTCACTGAGCCTGAATGCAATACAAATGATGTAAAGATAAGGATCACACATACAGCAATATGTGGTACCGACCACCATATATTCAAATGGGACGAATGGGCGCAAAGAACTTTAAAGTTGCCTTTGACCATTGGGCACGAGTTCTGTGGGATTGTTGAAGAAATAGGACCAGGAGTCACACATTATGTACCTGGTCAACGCGTTTCCGGTGAGGGACATATAACTTGTGGATATTGCAGAAATTGTAGGGCAGGGAAAAGACATTTATGTCATGATACCAATGGTATAGGTATTCAACGAGATGGAGCTTTTGCAGAATATCTCGTCATACCAGAGTCAAATATCTGGCCCATACATGATGATATCCCATCTGAAATTGCCGCATTTTTTGACCCATTTGGGAATGCCGTTCATACATCTCTTAGTTATGAAATGGTAGGGGAAGATGTTTTGATAACTGGCGCAGGACCCATTGGACTAATGTCAGTTGCAATATGCAATTTTGTTGGTGCTCGGAATGTGGTCATAACAGATGTAAATGAATATCGATTGAATTTGGCAAAAAAAATGGGCGCGACCAAAACGATCAACGTCTTAAATAATTCAATCCATGAATATTATTCTGAATTAGGAATGACAAGCGGCTTTGATGTTGGTTTGGAGATGTCTGGCAACCCGGAAGCATTCAGTACGATGCTTGAGCATATGTATCACGGAGGAAAAATTGCACTCTTAGGACTCCTGCCAGATTCTACAATGATAAATTGGGATAACATCATTTTCAAGGGTTTAAAGATAAAGGGCATATATGGCAGAGAGATGTATGAGACGTGGTATAAAATGGCACAAATGCTAAGAAGCGGTCTAGATGTATCTAATGTGCTAACTCACAGATTACCCATCGATCAATTTGAGGATGCCTTCAATATTATGGAAACAGGCGACTGCGGCAAGATCGTGCTCGAATGGTAATGGAAAACAATATAGATCATTATAATAATATTATAGCCGAGATCAAATCAGAAGGCCTATATAAAAACGAAAGGACCTTGACAACTCCTCAGAGTGTTGAAATAAAGACCAAAGATGGCAAGGGCGTGTTGAATTTCTGTGCTAATAATTATCTTGGTCTTGCGAATCATCCGGATGTGATAGATGCTGCCAAATCTGCTATGGATGACCACGGTTTTGGAATGGCCTCAGTCCGATTTATTTGTGGAACTCAAGATCTTCATAAGGAACTGGAGAATGAGATCTCCAAGTTCTTTGAAACAGATGATACTATTCTATATACATCTTGTTTTGATGCTAATGGTGGATTGTTTGAGACAATCTTGGGTGAGAAAGATGCGGTGATATCTGACTCATTGAACCATGCATCCATCATCGATGGCATAAGACTTTGTAAGGCAAAAAGATTTAGATATCAAAATAGCGACATGAATGATCTTGAGGACAAACTCAAGCAAGCTCAAAATTCAAGGATCCGACTGATCGCTACAGATGGTGTCTTTTCAATGGATGGTTATATTGCAAAACTTGACAAGATCACTCAATTAGCAAAAAAATATGATGCAATGGTCATGGTTGATGATAGCCACGCCACTGGATTCATTGGCCAAACTGGTCGTGGCTCAGGCGAACATCACAATGTTATGAAAAGGATTGACATATTCACATCCACTCTTGGTAAAGCTTTGGGAGGAGCCTCTGGAGGTTTTACCACTGGAAGAAAAGAGATCATAGAGCTTTTAAGACAAAGATCTCGACCCTATTTATTTTCAAATACTGTGGCGCCCGCGATCGTAGCAGCTGGTATTAAGGTATTTAAAATGCTTTCATCCACAACCGCACTTAGAGACAAACTGGAGAAAAATACCGCATACTTTAGAGAAAAGATGTCAAAGATTGGCTTTGAGATCCTAAATGGTGAGCATCCCATCGTCCCTATCATGCTGTATGAATCAGTATTAGCACAAGAGATGGCAAATGAGATGTTAAAGGAAGGTATCTATGTGATCGGTTTTTATTTCCCTGTTGTACCAAAGGGCAAGGCTAGGATTCGTGTGCAGATCTCTGCTGCCATGACCAAGAGACATTTAGACCATGCAGTAAATTCATTTGCCAAAGTTGGTGAAAAATTGGGAATCATAAAAATTTAAATTATATGTCTGTTTTCTTGCCACCCAGAGAATCGAAAGAGTATATTCACCGGCTTTTTTAAAGTATATATGTAGATTTTTAAATGCAAAAAAGTTTAACACCTAGATATTTGATCATTGGGATCATCCTCGCTTGGGCGATCTATGCGCTACAACCTACTTGGGAATATGAGAATATGTCCGAGGAGAAGAAAGAAGAGCTGCGCACCTCAGGTGAACTAGAAAAAACGGAATCACGCATCATAAGGCAGGGCTTGGACCTCAAGGGTGGCATGTACATTGTACTCGAGGCTGATATCCCTATGTTGGTCAGTAACCTTGCATCGATCAAGGATGATCGCCTTGAGAATCTAATCAATGATGCAAAAGACCGATCATCAGGTCAGAATCAAGACTTTTTTAGTGTATTCGAAGAAAATGTAAAGACGGATGGGATAAAACTATCTCGTTACTACCATGAATATGGCGCATCTTTGGAGCAAATAATGACAGCACTGAATGATGAGGCAGATGATGCAATCAACCGTGTTTTGGAAATTCTTCAAAATCGTGTTGATCAATTTGGAGTATCTGAGCCCACCATCCAAAAGCAGGGCAACCATCGCATAGTAGTTGAATTAGCAGGAATACAAGATTCAGAAAGAGCTCGAGCATTGCTCCAAAGCACAGCATTACTTGAATTTTATCTGGTAAAAAATATTGCTGTGACCAATGAGGTAATCACTCAATTAGATAATGCCTTAAAAGGCGATGAGACTCTAGCAAGCACCCTAAAACAAGATACAAAGAAAACAGATGAAAGTAATAAGGACGATGGTTCTACAACGGTATCAGAACTTTTTGGTGATACAGAGACCATTGTCGATGAATCAACTGAAAAGGAAAATACAGTTGATGATATTTTCCTAGAAGCACCCTTTTCAGGACTACTTTCAGCAATACCTGGTGATATGGGCATTGAAGAGAAAAATTTATATGCATTCAAAAAACTATTGGACCGTGAAGAGGTAAGATCAACTTTAGAGAATGCGAATGGACAGTTCCTATTAAGTCAGCAGTCTGAGGCAGTAGTAACAAATGCCCCCGAAAAATACTACCGCCTGTATTATCTTGAAAAAAAACCCGAACTAACGGGCGGAATTGTTGATGAGGCACGGGCCGATCTCGGATCATTGGGTGGAGGCTCTGCTGGACAGCCAGTAGTGTCACTCGCTATGAATTCAGAGGGATCAAGAACTTGGTCGCGTGTTACAGGCGCAAATGTTGGAGAGAGAATTGCTATTGTTCTAGATCAAAAGGTACATATGGCTCCCTCAATTAGAGAAAAGATTCCTGGTGGTAGAACACAGATTGAAGGGTTCGCTGATTTGAATGAGGCAAAGGACCTCGCTATCATCCTAAGAGCTGGTGCATTGCCTGCTCCAGTAAATATCATTGAAGAACGCATTGTAGGTCCAAGCCTCGGTGCTGACTCTATATCACAAGGCACTCAAGCCGTTCTTATTGGACTTGCATCTGTTTTATTATTTATGTTGGTCTATTACAAATTAGCTGGCACAGTGGCTGACTTTGCCTTGATCTGGAATATTTTGCTCGTCCTAGCAGTCCTAGCATCATTGCAAGCGACCCTGACACTTCCTGGCATAGCTGGACTCATACTAACAGTTGGGATGTCCATTGACGCAAATGTCATAATCTTTGAAAGAATCAGAGAAGAACTACGAAAAGGAAAGACTCCTAAGGCAGCTATTGACTCTGGCTATGACCGAGCACTTACTACTATCATTGATGCGAATGTAACGACTCTTATCGCATCGCTAGTATTGTACCAATTTGGCACGGGCCCGATCAAAGGATTTGCAACTGTATTATTCTGGGGAATCCTAATTAGTATGTTCACTGCCGTTTTCATCACACGGACTATCTTCAATGCCTATGTATCCAATAGAACTTTGACAAAATTGAGTATTTGAATATGAGGATAGTAAGAGATACACATATTGATTTTATGAGCAAGACCTTCATCGCAGGTTGTCTATCAGCATTACTGATCATAATTGGCGCCGCATCATTGATCATCAATGGAGGACCCAAATTGAGTATTGACTTCAAAGGTGGTACTATGGTTGCTGTAAATTTTACAGAACCAGTTGATATCAATAAAATTAGGTCTGCCTTGGCAGAGGTTTCCATTGATGGCCAAAATTTTGATTTTAGCACGGAAGAGATAAAACACTTTGGAGATGAGACGAATGTAGCAATTCGTATTGCGAGCCTCGATAATGAGCCTCCTAGATTTGCAAATAGAGTTGCTGAAAAACTTGCAACGGTTTACCCTGAGCTCCTTCCTGAAGAACGAACAGACTTTATTTTATCCATCGACAAAGTTGGACCAAAAGTAGGGGCTGAACTAAGTGGTGATGCCATTCTCGCAATGCTCTATGCACTGGGCTTTATCCTTGTATACATATCAATCAGATTTGAATTCAAATATGCTGTAGGTGCTATCGCTGCATTGACCCATGATGTGCTCATCACTCTAGGCGTTTTTTCAGTTCTTGGGTATGAGATATCATTAGCCGTAATTGCAGCATTCTTAACGATTGTTGGATATTCCCTGAATGATACAATTGTCATCTTTGATAGAGTACGTGAGAATGTGAAGGCACTAAAAGGTGCTTCCATGGAATCTGTGATCAACCAAAGTATCAATGAATCATTAAGCAGGACGATCATAACATCATTGACCACCTTTTTGGTAGTACTCATATTATTCCTTGTAGGCGGCGAGGTAATTCATACATTCTCATTTGCGATGATAGTAGGTGTTATCATTGGTACTTATTCGAGTATCTTTGTTGCTAGTCCAGTTGTAATTAAGATGGACAAAACAAGTTAACTATTTTTTCTATTTTTTTTCTTGATGCCCCTATGATCTCCTAGGGGCATTTTTTATGAGACCTAAAGTCCTTTTTAGTTACATATTACTATGTTTGATATGGGGCAGCACCTGGTTCATATTAAAAAAGAGCCTCACAAACGGAACTCCTCCTTTTTTTGGTTCAGGGATGAGATTCCTCTTAGCTGGATCTATTTTATGGATCATCATATTTTTTCAAAAGAACTACCCTCCTTTTTCAAAACCGGCCTTGCGAATCTATTTTCAATTTGGCGTTTTGAACCTTGCAATTAGTTATGGTTTGACATACTGGGCAACTCAGTACATCTACTCCAGTCTTTCTTCGATCATTTGGTCAGGATTCCCTCTTACAGTTGCACTTTTCTCCTATTTTATGTTACCAAATGAAATATTGACAAAAAAAAAGGTCCTCAGTCTGGCATTGGGATCTATTGGCGCAGCATCCATATTAATTGAAAGCATCAACCTTTCAGGAGAGAATGTCACCATAGGTGTTGTGCTGGTGATTCTCGCGGTAATAATCGCCTCCTATCCTAGCGTGTATTTGAAAAAATATAATCAGATAGTTTCATCATTACATATTAATTCAGTAAGCCAATTAATGGCGGGAATCATCCTCTTATCCGTATCTTACTTCATCGAGAACGATCAGCAAATGATCTGGAGCAATTACAATATCTTTGCTTTGATATATTTAACAATTCCTGGTTCATTGATTGCCTGGTTCATTTATATTTGGCTATACTCCCATCTGTCTATGTCACAGATATCATACATTGCCTTTTTCCCACCTCTTATGGCCACTACTCTAGGGTGGGTATTTCTTGACGAGGCATTAACAACTATGTCTATTATTGGTGGTATATCCGTCATATTTGGGGCTGTCTTGATAAATTTCCATGAATGACATTTCCCTGATCAATACTCCAATCGGAATATTGGAAATACATACAAATAATGATTTTGTATGTAAGATTCAATTCATAAGTGAATCTTCACAAAAAAGAAAAAACAATCCAAAAAATTCCTCTCGTATTTCAAAACAAGCATCAAAAGAGATCATTGAATACTTTGATGGCACTCGGAAATCATTTATGGTTCCTATACAATTGGATTTACCACCCTTTTATAAGACAGTACTACTACAAGTAAAAAAAATAGGATATGGTAAGACCGCCTCTTATAAGGAGATCGCAAGGATGTCAGGTAATGACAAGGCAACAAGAGCAGTAGGCACAGCGAATTCAAAGAACCCAATACCCATAATTATCCCTTGTCACAGAATTATATCATCAAATGGTTCGCTGGGAGGATATACAGGCGGACTAGAGAAAAAATCTTATCTACTCAGACATGAAGGAAGACACATCGCTCAATAAAGAGCATCTTTCAATAGAATATCAGGTCAATTAACTTTACCATATCATGAATTCGATAACACAAACAATTAGGTCAAAATTATTCGCTGGCCTTGCAACGCTATTACCATTGTATCTTACATTTATTGTAATTCGGTTTCTCTTTGAGAGTCTTGAGAAAATGTCTGGCCCAATTTTGAAACAGTTTGGACTAGATATTCCAGGCCTAGGAATCATACTTACCATTGTCCTGATATATATTCTAGGTCTAATTGTCACGAATTTCTTAGGTAGAAAGATCTTTGGCATCGGCGAAAGCATTGTCAAACGCGTTCCCATTGTGAGCATGATATATACTACATTAAAACAAATTACGGATACTTTCACAAAAGGAACGACCGATGCTTTTGATGGTGTGGTATACATCCAATACCCAAGACAGGGATTATGGACGATGGCATTTATCAGTGGAGAATCTAAGAATACGGATGGAATTCCATATTACCATCTTTTTGTACCTACCACACCCAATCCCACATCTGGTTTTTTTTTAATGATCCCCCAGGCTGACGCTATACCTACAGGCATGACTGTTGAAGAAGGATTGAAGACCATTATATCGGGTGGCCTCCTTGCCCCAAGCAAGAATCCACTTCCTTAGAAGATATAAACTAAAACTTTTGACCAATACCCCAATGGATTGACCCTGCATTCCATAATCCATCTCGATATCCCCATCCATAATCAACTCTTATGACACCTACCATTGGGAATGGTATTCTTATCCCAGCGCCCAATCCATACATGGGTAATTGATCCTTTAGATCGATCCAATCATTTGCAATGACACCCACATCAGAGAACATTAAAATGGCAAGACCAAATTCTGTGCCAAAAGATGTGGCATGCTTGGGTATCAATTCTTGCCTTAGTTCCAAAGACATTAAGGCTGATTCATGGCCAAATCTGAAGGATTCTTTATTGGAAAAATAAAGAACAGGATCAGGTAATGACCAGCCACGTATTGTTGAGGAATTCCCAAAATAATCAAGCCAAAGATCATCCTTGTCACCTAACTTGGTATTAAGGGTAGTATTGAATGCGAGAACACGTTTCTTCCCTTTTTTATTGAACTTCATATACCAAGAGAAAGACTGGGTCCATAATGTGATTCGCCAATCTTTAGGCTCGATCCCTTCTCTGTGGTATATGTCTTGACTGAATAGAACGCCTTTACCTGGATTCCAATAGATATCCCTAGTATCGTATTTCAACGTCCCAGTGCCACCAATGTAGAAAAATCTATCCTCATTTTGGTCATTCTCAAGAAGTTTTGTTTCTAGTTCAATACCTAATGAGGTTTTAATGGTCTTTCCAAACCATTTTCCCAAATTGACGTATAAACTATTTACATCTAATGTTCTATCTAAAAACCTATGGCCAGATATGGTACGACCAATGTTCAATAATAGTGATATATGATCACCAAACATCCAAGGATCATTAAAACTTATGCCATAGGTGTTCTCACCACCAATACTGCCCCCCAAAGCCAAAAATTGATTTCTACCTCTAAAGTTATTAATGACCCATCCACCAGCCAGTGACCATCCTGTATCTTCATTGTATGTAGGCAATGCCAGTGGAGGAGTTCTATGTATTGATTCAGTGACCACAAAAACTAATTTTGCTGTACCATCTTCGAGAGGAACTACTTGCCAAGTGGACTCACTAAAAAGACCTAAGTTGTCAAGACGATTTCTATCTTCAATCACAATTATACTATCAAGAGGATTGTTTATAGGATGAAGAATCTCTCGTATGAGAACATAGTCCTGTGTTTTAGTATTGCCTCTTACCTCAATAGTTGAAATAATTGGTTTATACGGAGTGTCACTCAATAATATTGAGCATGGTAGAAATAAAAAAAGGCCCAAGAAAGGCCTTCTTTCAAAAATATTCTTTAACACAGATTATATGTCTATACCTTGGACCATCAAACGTTTTTTATATTCGATACCTTGTTTTGAATAGGTGTCATCAATCGCCTTCTCCAGTTTGTCCACCACCTTGAGACTCTTTAATTCAACCTTTATGTTCCGCTCATCCAACTCACGAACCTTGTATGTTGAAGTATTATCTTCATAAATATGCCACACACCATCAAATTCCTTTGGAGTTCCATATTCCATCAGCACTTTATGTTTTATGATATCGGAAGAGGCTAATTGCGGAAAGCCAGTATCTTTCAATTTTATTTTCTTAGTTATTCCCTCAAGGATAAAATGTGAATCATTATTATTTGTGGTACTGTAAATGAAATCAACGTTAACAAATTCAAGCATGATCAATTCATGCGTCAATCTTGAGGTGTATTGGAATTCTACAGATGCTCTTTTGATCGGAAGGACAAATCCTTCACGAGTGGTCCTATTGTCATCATGGTATACCACTTCAACCGTTGTATCTGGAATAATGGAGAGGACCGCTGGTAAATTTGACTCCCATGGTGCCAGAAGTTCATCACGAAAGACCCAACCATTTGGAACACGTTTTACCGGTATTACCGATTCAATGTTCTTCCTCGCTGTAACCTCAGTGCTTGAGTAATCTTCGGTCATTTCATCATTTGTTCTACGCTCTTCGCTCTTATTACTACTTGCTTTTTCTGAAGTCTTTTTTGAGCCAAATAACTGCAGACCATCCCCTTTCATTGGAGTGATGACAGACAGAATGACCATATATATTATTATATTTCTCATAATTTATTCTCTATACGGATGATAGTCCCTCGGATTATTTGGCAAAATCAACCGGCAAAATTTAACAAACTTAATACAATGTTGCATAAAAAAAAAGGCTCTCTATTTTGAGAGCCTTTTTTTTAAATGGGTAGTATAATCTACTATTTACGACCTCTTGCCATCGGTGAACGAGATACATCACCATTTTTGTCAATGTAATACAAATATCCAGACTCTCTAGATACACCAGCGTCTGCGACTTTTTCAGCGTTACCGCCGCCTTTACCAGCACGAGCCATTTGCGAACGCCAAACATTACCATCTTTACCAAGATAATATAAATATCCTTTTTCTTTTGAAACGCCAGATTTGGCAACTACTTCAGCCATTTGAGACCTCCATTTTAGTATTTTATTGGTTCTTTGGTAGTGGATAGAGATAAAACTCAATCTCTCTCCTCGGTAAGTGTACAACTTATCCTTGATAACTGTCAAGAATTTTCTCGAGGAGACACCGACGAGAGGATTTTACTGATTTTTTCCTGATAGAAGTGTTTTTCTCAGTAACTTAAAATAATCTATTTCATTTTATTTTATCATTAATGCCTTGATGGTAATTTTCAGATAGAAATATATATTATGCCCCGGTAGCTCAGCTGGATAGAGCAACAGCCTTCTAAGCTGTGGGTCACAGGTTCGAATCCTGTCCGGGGTACTTCTCTATCACTTCTTACTTTTTATTTTATGATTGACCCAGCATCAAAAGGTGAGTTTGAAACCAAAAGCATAGAACCTACGCGCAGGAGTTGCCCCCACTGCAATTACATACTCTTTATCAACAAGATTATTTATTTTGTAACAATGTCCAGTAACTCAACTTCAAAGATAAGTACACTATTAGCAGGAATCGATGGTCTCGGACGTGAACCATATGCTATCTTTGGATGTATGAAGAACTCGTATTTTGACCCGACCTTCATAAGCTGGAGCCCCTCTGTCCATCCCTTGATAACCTGGTTAAGCCCAAATTCCGTTGGCTCTCCCCTTTCATAGGAACTATCAAACTCAGAACCATCAATTAACTTCCCAGCATAATGGACCTTGACCCTATCCGTTTGAACTGGACTAGCTCCATCACCTTCTGTAATAACCCTATATTGAAGTCCAGTCGGTGTTTCTTTTACATCAGAATTATCTTTCTTATTCTTTGCTAAAAATTCATCAGCTACCTTTAGATTGGTCTCGCCTTCTTTCTTTGCCTTGTCTCTTATGCTTTGCTGAAGAGATGCCATGACAGCACGTCTTTGTTTTTGATCTAGTTTGACCAACTCGCCATCCAGCATTGCATCTGTAAGCCCAGCCATAAAAACATCGTAATCTATTTCTACTTGCTGTTGCTTTAGATTGTAACCAAGATCTGCACCTAAGGCGTAACTGGTAGAATCACTGAAAGTAGATAAAGTGGAAATTGATTTCCGATTCGTTTCTTTACCACAGCCAATTATTAGCAAGATTATAAATAATGTAGAAAAGTATTTCATTTTAGATTCCCTTTTAGTGATCTTTAATAAAGAACTTAGTAATGATTCATATTGATCATTCGTCATAAGTAAGAAAAAACATACCACAACCAATCAAAATGCAAGCGACTCCTAGCAAAGGATGATTCGATATAAAAGAAAGAATTGTACTTACAAATTCCAATAGGAATATGGCAAGTCCACCAAAAATAAGGTACCAGGCTATTTGTTTCTTTTCCATTATGTTCAATGATAAATAATTCACCAATTGATTAATGAATCATTTTGGGTATGTTCTTCAAAGGTAAATTACAGAATTTTATTATATTTCAATTAATAATTCATGAATCCGGAAACTGATTTTTCAATACGTACTTTTTTAGGTGGTCATGATAAGAACCTTACTTACTTGGTTACCTGTAATCGAACAGGTACTCAAGTTCTAGTTGACGCAGCCATAGGAATTGATGGGATCTCTGATTTTATTAGAACTGAGCCTATTGCAATTTTGATAACACATGGTCATAGTGACCACATAGAATATCTAAGTGAATATATTGCAAAATTCCCAGAGATCACCATCCTTGGACATCCTGAGCTAGGCCTTATGGAAAGGAATCATAATTTTAAAAAAATTGAAGATAACCAAGGATTCATCATAGGAGAATTGAATTTCACAGGCATCCATACGCCTGGACACTATTTTGACTCTATCTGTTATCAATTGCCTCCTGTTTTATTTACGGGTGATACTATGTTCGTTGGCCGTACAGGTCGCGTCAAAGGAAAGAAGAGTGACATCAGAGACCTATATGATTCAGTATACAATAAGATCCTAAAAATGTCAGGAAATACGAGAATATATCCAGGACATGATTATGGAGAGAGGTCAACCATAACACTTCATAAGAATATTGAACACAGTCCACTGCTCAGAGCAAAAGACCTGGATGACTTTAATAAAAGGATGGATGATTATGAAAAAAATAGGAAAGTTGGTTCTTAACTTGAGAATATCAATTAATAGATATCTGGTCATATTATGTTTTTTCATTGCATGTAACGCACCATCAAACAATGCTGAATGCAATGATTGTGGAGGCGGGATCATTGATGGATATCTATATAAAAAGGTAACTCTCGAAGATTTCACAACCAGTTTGATCGATATAGAACCATCAATCAATATTGATCAATGCATAAGATATAAAATGGATGGTATAGACTTTACAGAGGCGACCATTGTAGATGATTGTTGTTGTACTATTTATTGATCAATGACTGAAAGGTCAATTCCCATATCAAAAGAATCAAGGAAGGCCATCATCGCTCTACATGGATGGAGAGGCAATCTATCATCAATGGAGCCTGTCGCCAACGCACTAAAAATGAAAGATACAAAATGGTTCTTTCTGCAAGGGCCTTTTACGATCAGACCAGGTGAACACTCTTGGTTTGAAGGTAATGAACAAACTGGATGGAAGTATAAAGAGTCTTTTGATCTTTTAAAGAAAATGATCTCAGATCTTAATGATCATGGTTTTCCAGATCATAACATTTTCATACTTGGTTTTTCGCAGGGTGCATGTCTTGCGATGGAATTCATTATCAGACAAGAATCCTCGATAGGTGGAATTATACCCATAGCAGGCTTTATTCATTATAAAGACAGATTTAAAGATGAGATCTTAAATAAGGATAGAAACACAAAAGTGCTTCTAATACATGGTGATAAGGATAAGGTTGTGCTACCGGAAGAAAGTAAAATTGCCCATGGATTATTTTCAGATACAGGATTTAGAGCTGAACTACATACTCTTTCTATTGGTCATAAAATCCCTATTCAGGCAAAAAAGTTAATAGAAGACTTTATTTCATATGACTAAGATCGAATCAGATCAATCAGTCCGCACGTTGATCGCCTTATCGCCTTTCATGCCAAAATCCACATCAAAGGAAACCCTTTGCCCCGGCCTTAGACCTTTACCCTTAAGATATTCCCTTAGTCCACTCACATGGACAAAATAATCTTCATTATCTTCACCAGTAATAAAACCAAATCCTTTTAAGGAATCATATTCTTTTACAATACCCTTCTTCATTATTTGGGTTCTGACTTTTTTTCTGGTTTAAAATCCATTGACACAGAGTTTATGCAATATCTGATCCCTGTAGGTTGTGGACCATCATTGAAAATATGTCCTAGGTGTCCATCGCATTTACTACAAGTGATCTCAATGCGTCTCATGCCCAGACTTTTATCTTCCGTTTTCTCAACGGACTCTGGGATTGCATCATAAAATGCAGGCCACCCACATCCAGACCTATATTTTGTATCTGAATTAAAAAGTTCGTGTCCACACCCAGCGCAGACATAGACCCCTTCTTCAAAGTGTCCATCATATTCCCCGGTGAATGCTCTTTCAGTTCCTTTCTCACGCAGCATGTGATATTCTGCAGATGAAAGGATGCGTTTCCATTCTGAATCAGATCTTTTCATACTTTTTTGTTCTCTATCATTTGAATACCCATCTTGTCCAAAATTAACATTAATTATTGTAATAATAATTCCAATTTTCAATAAAAGCACAGATGATATTTTCCTCATATTAATCTTATTTTTTTTTCCCTTTTATGACTAATGTACCTGGAAAATCATTATTTGCATTGGTTTGGAATGCCGTAACCTTTGATAACCCGCAATCATTGAACAGAGTGATCCAACCATCTATGCTCAACATTGCCATATATGTGTTTAGATCCACTGGCCATGAATGACTTTTCAAATTTTCCTCATAATAGTCCATGCCCATGATCATGGTACCATTGCGGTTCATCCAATTGTCTATAATATGTAAGATTAATTGATCTGGTTGTTTAAAATAATATAGCACTTCCATACTATGCACATAGTCGACCTTTTCATTTGGAACCCAGTCTAGCAGATCTGAATGAAAATACTGTCCATCTCCATCAAATGACCTTGCTTTTTCGATCATCTCTTGTGCACCATCTACTCCAATAGCTCTCTCGCAAAGAGAATGGTCACTTATTTTCCTAATAACCCAACCATTTCCACATCCAGCATCAATGATTGAGAATGGAGAAGTTTGCGACCCTATCAGATGATCAAGCATCACATCTACAGCAGGAGAATGATTGGCCTCCATCCCAATATCTTTACCACTTGAGGCCCATTGACTAAAAATTTCTGTCGCTTTTTTCTGTACCATAAAAATTATCGATAATGATTAAGAACACTTGATGCTGCAATGCCGATGCTTAAAAAATATAAGATTCCGGATATTTCATCAGGAATGGTAAATATAGAATCAAGTATAATAACTGTTCCAGCTGCAAGTCCCATCCAAAATATCAAGGAGATGATCTTTTTACCAGCTGAAAGCATTATAGATGAGACAACCATATCAAAACGTAAAAATAAAAACAGAACCCTAGGCATATAATAATAATTGACCTTATCAATATTTTTTTCATCATTCAACCTGAGAAACTCACCACGGACAGAGGGAGATCATAAATCTATGTAGATCTAGATCAATCAATGACCCAATGCTTAAAAAGAGAGTAAGCTATTTGTAATACTTACGCTCAGGGGCATTGTCTATGCCTTTAGGCAACATGGTTTGGTACAATTAGGTCCACATTGCTTCTTATCTTTTTTCGAGCAGCACTGCTTGGTGCAATCTGATTTACAAGTGCTTTTGGCCTTGGCTGAACAGCATGGCTTACTACAATTAGACCCGCATTTCTTTTTGCCCAGTTTTGGACAATTCTGCTTGGTGCAATCTGATTTACAAGTGCTATTGGCCTTAGCTGAACAGCATGATTTATTATCATCAATCTTGCAAGTC
>CALCSS010000235.1 GCA_937893835.1 uncultured Fidelibacterota bacterium | reverse complement strand
AATTCAGCTTCAGGAAAGTGTGAGAGATGGATATAGGGAGATAGCCAAACGATTTCCGGATAGATTTATGACCATTGATGGTGAAGAGTCAATATCACTAATTCATAGTACGATATGGGAAAATACTATAAATTGCATTAATGAGAAAAACTAGAACCATTACATTCTGCATTTTTGCATCGGTTATCATTTCTACCTTGTTCGCTGGAGATACGTCCAGGGACATATATAAACAGGTTCGCAAGAATCAATCGTTGATCAACGATGTTTATCGTCATATCATTACCAATTATGTCGATGACATAGATCTTGATGCATTTACCAAAATGAGCATCAATAATATGCTATTGGAATTGGACCCATACACCACGTATATGGAAAAAGAGGAAAAAGATGGTATAGAGATGCTCACCAAGGGCAAATATGGTGGTGTAGGTATCCAAATAGGACTTAGAGAAAAGAAATTGACCGTGATCACCCCAATGGATCAATCACCAGCAAAAAGGGCTGGTATCTTAAGCGGCGATAAGATAATAATGATAGATGGTGAAGAAACCATAGATTACAACATTGACGATGCAGCAAAGCTCATAAGAGGAAAGAAGGGGACTGAGGTCAAGCTAAGTATTCAACGGTATGGGGAGATTGAACTGATCGATTTCATCCTTACACGCGAAATAATCCCGGTGAAGGACATATCTTATTCTGGTATGCTTGATGAAAGTACTGGATACATTAGATTAACAAGATTCTCACGAAATTCAGATAACGAGATGAGGATGGCAATTGAAGCACTACTAAATGACAACATGTCAGAATTAATATTGGACCTCCGTGATAATCCCGGAGGTTTATTGAATTCAGCGGTCAATATTTTGGATTTCTTTATTGATAAGGGTGAGACCTTGGTCTGGACTGAAGGTAAGAGTCAAAAATTGAATAGGAAATATGTAAGCAAATCAGACCCGATCTTACCAAGAGACGTAAATATCGCGGTGCTTGTCAATCAGGGAAGTGCATCAGCAAGCGAGATCATAGCAGGCACATTGCAGGACCTGGACAGAGGTGTAGTAGTAGGACGCCCTACCTTTGGAAAAGGCTTGGTCCAGACCGTATTTAACATTGATAGGGATCGCTCAATAAAAATTACCACGGCAAAATATTATATACCAAGTGGAAGGCTGATTCAAAAACCAGGGTATCTTCCTGACGAGATCTTGGCTGATACCTTGGCACAGGACTCCATATTCCAAACTAAAGGAGGGAGAGTCGTTGTTGGTTCAGGAGGAATCACACCTGATCATGAGGTTGAATTGGATGCTCTTTCCCCTTTATTGTCTGCAAGCTGGAGACAGGGTCTTTTTTTCAATTTCATCCAAAAACATAAGATGAATTATTCATCTGTGGATGAGGTAGAACAAGATACCAGTTTAATATATGCATTTGAAGACTACCTCCACGCTAGCGATCTTGATCTATATATGAAAGGTGAGAATAACTACTTGAATATGAAGGAGATGCTATTTGAGCTTGACTCCACAAGTATTCAAATACAAGGTGCATTAGATATTCTAGACTCCTATTTCGAGCAAATTGCATTTACACAGTTCGATAAGGAAAAGGAACTACTAGATCATTATCTATTAGTTGAGTTTGCTGATTATTTCAATGGTGAGGAAGGTCGTATTAAGATCTCATCAAGAGAGGACAAGGATATTCAGAGAGCAATGAACATCTTGCATGACCCAGTCGTATATGAAAAGATATTCTTACCGCAATAGTTCTATTTTAATAATCCTCTTATTTCCATTTCATTATCTATGTAATTTCCCCGGCTTTTTTTTTGGGCGATTAGCTCAGTTGGTTAGAGCGCTACGTTGACATCGTAGAGGTCGGCGGTTCGACTCCGTCATCGCCCACATCCTATTATGGCAGAAATAAATATAACACTACCAGATAATTCAGTAAGATCTTACCGTGAGGGTATCACTCCACAAGAGGTGGCTGATTCCATAGGTTCAGGTCTAGCAAGGGCAGTGGTCGTAGCTAAGGTCGATGGTTCTTTAATGGACCTTAACTATCAAATTTTCAACGACAGCGCACTTGAATTATTTACTGGAGAGACTCCCGAAGGTCACGATACATTACTCCATTCCACTGCCCATCTCATGGCTCAGGCTGTAAAACAATTATATCCAGATGCAAAGGTCACCATTGGCCCAACCATTGAGAATGGTTTTTTTTATGATTTTGACCTGGAAGTTTCCTTTTCTGATGAGATCCTTGAAAAGATCGAGGAAAAGATGAAGGAATTGGCAAGGTCAAAACAAGAGATAGTAAGGCAAGAGGTCTCTGTCGGTGAGGCTGTTGATGTATTTAATGAACTCGGTGAATCCTATAAGGTTGAGATCATAGAACAAATTAATCCAGATGATATCATTGCCATCTATAAACAGTCGGACTTTACCGATCTGTGTCGTGGTCCTCACGTATCCAATACATCAAAAATAAAGTATTTTAAACTCTTGTCAACCTCCGGTGCATATTGGAGAGGTGATGAAAATAATAAAATGCTTCAAAGGATCTATGGAACTGTATTCTCAACAAAGGAAGCATTAAAAACTCATTTACAGAACCTTGAAGAAGCAAAAAAGAGAGACCATAGAAAGCTCGGCAAGGAGTTAAAGCTATTCACGTTTGATGATGAGGTGGGTCCAGGACTTCCACTGTGGCTACCTAATGGTGCAGTGATGGTGGAAGAACTCGAAAAATTAGCAAAAGAATCAGAACATAAGGCTGGTTATGATCTTGTCAGAACCCCTCACCTTACCAAAGGTATCTTATATGAAAGATCAGGACATTTAGAGCACTATAGGGAGTCCATGTATCCAGCAATGGATGTGGATGGTATCGAATACTATGTTAAGCCCATGAATTGCCCCCACCATCATAAAATATACGCATCGTCCCCAAGAAGTTATAGGGACCTCCCGGTCAGGCTGGCTGAGTATGGGACATGTTATAGATATGAAAAGTCAGGTCAATTATTTGGCCTCATGCGAGTACGCAGTCTCCAGATGAATGATGCCCATATTTATTGTACAAAAGACCAGTTCAAGGATGAATTTCTTGCAGTGTGCAATATGTATCTAAAATATTTTGAGATCTTTGGCATTGAGAGATATTCCATGAGACTCAGTCTCCATAGTGAGGATGCACTAGGTAAAAAATATGTCAATGAGCCAAAACTCTGGTTAGAGACTGAACAGTGGGTAAGAGAGGCATTGTTGGAGGGCGGTTTGGAATTTGAAGAGGTACCTGGGGAGGCAGCATTCTATGGGCCCAAGATAGACGTCCAAGTATGGAGCGCGATCGGAAAGGAATTTACCCTTGCTACTAACCAAGTGGATTTTGCAGTACCAGCAAAATTTGACCTTAATTATGTAGATGAAAATGGAAAAGATCAAACCCCGCTTTGTATCCACAGGGCTCCTTTGGGGACACATGAAAGATTTATCGGATTTCTCATTGAACATTTTGGCGGTAACTTCCCCCTTTGGTTAGCACCCGTGCAGGCAGTTGTTCTTCCTTTGTCAGATAGATTTTCTGACTATGCAAATAAGGTAGTTAAAGCTTTAAAAGATGAGGGAATAAGGGTTAAATTAAATGACCGAGCAGATAAGATCGGTTCCAAGATCAGGCAGGCCGAGTTGGACAAGATAAACTATATGCTCATCGTTGGAGATAAAGAGTCTAGCGATGGCACGGTCTCAATACGAAAAAGATTTGAGGGTGATCTAGGCGTTAGAAAGATAAATGATTTTAAAGAACAATTAATTGAAGAAATTAAAAATAGGAGATTAGCTCATAGGAAAGAAACAGCGACAACGACTGAATGAGGATATTACTTCAAGCGAAGTACGATTGATTTCGGAAGATGGTGAACAATTAGGCGTCGTTTCCATTGAAGTTGCATTAGATAAAGCCAGGGAAGTAGGTTTGGACCTTATTGAGGTTGGCCCCAATTCCAAGCCACCTGTTTGTAAGATACTTGACTACGGAAAATTAAAGTACGAAGAAAAGAAGAAACAGCAACTAAGTAAAAAGAAGCAACATGTCATCAAGGTCAAGGAGATAAGACTCAGGCCACGTATAGATGATCACGACCTAATGACAAAATTAAATCATGGTCGCAAGTTCTTACAGGATGGCGCAAAATTAAAAGTTACCCTAATGTTTCGGGGCCGTGAGATGGCCAGAGTTGATCTAGGAAAAATAGTTATGGAAAGAGTTTTAGAAGAATTGTCAGATGTGGCAGAGGTGGAAAAGGATATTCCCTTGGAAGGTCGCCGCATGTCAATGATCCTTAATGCAAAATAGGAGTGCTGGATGCCTAAAATGAAAACAAGACGGGGAGCCGCCAAACGGTTCAAACTGACGGGTTCCGGCAGAATTAAACGAAACAAAGCAAACCATAGACATATGCTCATTCGCAGATCGAACAAGGCTAAGCGTAAAATGAGGCAAGCTGGAATTGTCTCTAACGCAGATAGAAAGCTCGTGAAAGCAATGTTGGGCATTTAATTAATCGGAGGCGATAAGTATGCCAAGAGCAAATAGTTCCGTACCACGACATCGTCGTCATCGGAAGATCGTCAAGCAGGCCAAAGGCTATTATGGTGCCCGGAGCCGCACATTCAAATCTGCTAAAGATGCAGTGACAAAGGCGGGGCTTTATGCCTACCGCGATAGACGTCAACGAAAAAGACAATTTCGTAGGCTCTGGATCACTAGGATCAATGCAGCGTGTCGGCTCAATGGTACTACGTATTCTGCCTTTATCAATGGTCTGAAGACTAATGGTATTGACTTGGATCGTAAAATTCTGGCCGACATGGCAGTAAATGATCCACAGGGCTTTACCGCATTGACATTATCAATTAAATAATTGAAATGTCAATTCAAGAACAAATCGATTCGGTCAGGAGATCCTTCCTGGCCGAACTCGACTCATTCTCAGATGACTCGGGGGAAATTGATTTAATACGTTCAAAATACCTGGGAAGAAAGGGACAGGTTGCCTCCCT
>CALCSS010000234.1 GCA_937893835.1 uncultured Fidelibacterota bacterium | reverse complement strand
TATAACTATAGCGCTTGGATCTTTCTCATTCCAAGCGTCAATTAAAACCGTTGAAACCGCAATTCCGATGAAAAATAGCCCACCTGTAATAAGCAAAAATAGTGGGTCAATGATCGCAGGTTTTAAAAAATACCATACAAGCAATGCAACTGCACTGCCCATTGTGCCAGGAGCCACTGGTGATCTACCTACATAAAAAACAGTTCCTATGATTTCTGCTAATTTAAGATTCATTCTGATTGATAAAATTCTTGATGGCATCTCTATTATCATAGAGGTAGGTCAGACCTGTAAGCACCGTAAACATTGTTATGAAAAAGGTAAGATTATATATCAAACTAAATTCTTTGACCATTTCTAAAAAGGAATGTGCCCAAACGTATTGCATTCCCTTCAATCCTAAGACAATTAATGTGAAAAGTATTATTATATATTGGACAGTGGTCTTGGTCTTAGCGATCATTGAAGTAACCATTGACAGGCCTCTATGCTCAATGGCCATCCTAAGTCCTGTAACAAAAAGATCCCTAAAAATAATTAAACCCACCATCCAATATTCTATAATTCCCAATGAGGCAAATGAAATAAATGCGGATGAGACAAGTATCTTATCTGCTAGAGGATCAAGAAATTTTCCTTCGGGTGTTATCTCATTATATTTTCTCGCGTAATATCCATCATATGTGTCCGTTACACAGGCTATGATAAAGATAAAAAATGCAATAGGGTGCCCCAATTCATGCTCAGAGAACAATGACAGAATAAAAATCGGTGTAAGCAATATTCTAAAGGCAGTTAGAATGTTTGGTATGTTTAAACGGATACTCTGCCCTCCATTGCTCTGATCAGAGTTGCATCGTCAACATATTCGAGATCGCTACCTACAGGAACTCCACGTGCAAGTTTTGACACATTAACCTCATAATGACCCAATATTTTCGAAAGATAAAGAGCTGTTGTCTCACCCTCGACACTTGGATTTGTTGCTATGACCACCTCCATTCCATCTTCTACTCTCTCTACAAGTGAATTAATGTTCAGATCCTCTGGCCCTATACCATCCAAAGGTGATAGAGCACCACCAAGCACATGGTACGTACCAGAAAAACTATTGGTCTTTTCAAATACAAAGATATCATATGCATTTTCGACAACACAAATAAGGTTAGGATCTCTTCTTGGGTCATTACATATTTTACAGGAATCATCTTCAGTTATACCGTTACAAATTGAACAATTTTTTATTTTAACCTTTATATCCAATAATGCTTTTGACAGACTATGAGATAATTCACTATCAGAGCTTAGTAAGTGAAAAGCTAGTCTCTGTGCAGTTTTTCTACCTATCCCTGGTAGGCGAGATAATTCATCTATAAGTCTATTGGCACTGTCAGGAAGTGAATGCATCTACATTCCAGGTATCTTCATTCCACTCATCATACCGCCCGTGACCGAGTTCATTTTATTTTGTGACTCTGATTGAGCCTTGGACAATCCTTTATTGATAGCAGATATAATGAGGTCCTCAAGGACCTCCTTATCTTCTTTCAATGCATCCTCATCAATATTTAATTCTAAAACTTCTTGCTTTCCATTGACCTTTACTGATACCATACCACCACCAGAATCTGCATCTATTACCATATCTGACAATTGACTTTGTACTTCTTCAATTTGTGTTTGCATTTCCTGGGCTTGTTTTAACAATTTTGACATATTTCCTTTAAACATAATAATCTCCTAGTGTAATATTTCTCCGTCAAATAAATCTACAATTTTATTAAGAACCTTTTCATCCTTGGGACTTGATACACTCTGTTCATTTTTTTGACTTTTTGTCTTTTGTTTAGAATTACTGTTATTTTTGACCTTAACCTTGACCTTAGTACCAATTGTCACTGATAGTTCCTTTTCAACGACCGGTATCCCTCTCTCAAGTATTTTTTCATTGAATCCCTTAGATATATTAGACTCTAGGATGACAGTATTGCCCTCTATGGCACAGGGATTGAAGTCTTCTATGATGGAACCTATAGATGGTCGTGCCATATTAATTTTCTCTAGCACCTCCTCCCATTTGTCATTCAGACTCTCAATATTTAATTCTCCGACTTCGCCTGATGATCCTTCTACTTGAATGTCTGGCTCGATCTCAACCTTCCTATTTCCCTCCGCTGGACTCACTACGGGGTTCTGTACCTGGTCTGAATTATTCTTATTTTCTTTGTCCAGATCCGCTTTTTTCTCTTGTTCTTTTTTTATATTCTTTTGTTTTGAAGAAACCTTATCTATTGTGGTAGTTGTGCCACTGTTTGATAATAGCTGATCTATGAATACGGATTGATCCATTTCAAGTAATTTCAGCGCTGTCATCTCTAGTAGTAGATAGGGGTCATCTGATCTCCGAATCACTGCAGATGTTTCGATCAGAACTTGATTTATCCTAAAGAGGTCCCTTCTTTCCCAATTCGCACATTCTTCAGCATAGATTTTTTTCTGATCAGCATTCATTTCAATCAATGCATCACCTTTATCAACACCTGAATAGATCAAATTTCGGATGTGCTCCTGTATACCTATCAGCACCTCAGATGCAGGTACTCCATATTTAGAGAACTTTGATAACAAGATAGTCATCTCAGAATAGTCTTTACTTCTGACTGATCTGGTAAAATCAAAATAGAGGTCCTGGTCTATGACGCCAAGCGCCTTTTTTAACTCATCATACGTGATATTGTCACCACAATAGGATATTGATTGATCTAAGATAGATAGTGCATCGCGCATACTCCCGTCTGCTTTCTTTGCGATAAGATGCATTGATTCAGAGTCACAATCAATACCCTCGTCTTTCATAATGAAAGCAATGCGCTTTGCTATTACATTGATAGAAATACGATTGAAGTCAAACCTCTGACATCTGGATATGATAGTTGCAGGTACCTTGTGAATATCAGTTGTTGCAAAAATAAATTTTCCATGTGCAGGTGGCTCTTCTAGAGTTCTTAGCAAGGCATTGAACGCTTGATTTGTGAGCATATGAACCTCATCAATGATCACGACCTTGTAGGTACAATTCATTGGAGAAAATTTTATCTGTTCCCGCAGTCCTCTTATCTCCTCAATACCACGGTTCGAGGCTCCATCAATTTCAAGAACATCCATCGATCTACCCTCAGATATCTCCTTTGATGTTTCAGAATTCGAGTCAAAAACAGAGTTTGGTCCTCCTTCAGCATTCATGGCCATTGCAAGGATACGTGCTGTGGTGGTTTTTCCAACGCCTCTTGGGCCAGTAAATATATAGCCTTGAGCTATCCTATCTTGCGCAAACGCATTAACAAGGGTCTGTGTGATATGATCTTGTCCGACTACATCCTTGAAGGATTGCGGTCTCCATTTTAGTGATAGAACTTTGTATGCCATAATTTATTCGGCCGTGCACTAGCGTTCGACCATTCCGCTACAAATTCAAAGAGCAACAGCCAGTTCCACCCTGGTCTCTGTCAGCACATAGA
>CALCSS010000233.1 GCA_937893835.1 uncultured Fidelibacterota bacterium | reverse complement strand
CTTTTTAATTGGTAGTCGATTTGTATTTGGCATGAGAACCCCAGATTGGCTAGGTATACCATATACAGACATCGGATTTTCTATTCCATATTATACGTTTCCGGCCTTCAGAATTCCAAAAAAGGGTGACGTCCTTATCTTTAAATTCCCCAGAGATGTTCATGTTAAATACGTCAAAAGATGTGTGGCCGGCCCAGGAGATACTTTAACGGTCTCAAATAAGAAACTTTTTGTAAATAGCGAAGAGGTACCCATGTGGGAGCATGGAAAATATCTAACTAGTGTGATGCAGAAAAAATATAGGCAGCCTGATATTTTTCTTAGTGGAGAGACAAATATCAACCGTGACAATCTAGGACCTATCTACGTACCTAAGAAGGGAGATGTATTTCCTATACATGAGAATACCAATTGGCAATACCTGCTTCCCATCATTCTAATGGAGGGCCACACTGCCACATTAAATAACGAACAGGTATCCTATACCTTTACACTACAAGATCCTGAACAGATTTCTAGAAGAAAGGACAAGGAGTCAATATTTCAAGATTATTTCCCTTGGGGTGGCAACCTGATCACACCCTGGAGTGATGTCTTTAAGAGTGAGCATTTTAAATATCTAATGATAGATGGAACACCCGCAAGCGAGCTAGGTGAATATGTGGTAACACAAAACTATTATTGGGCCATGGGTGACAATAGAGATGACAGTTTGGATTCGCGCTATTGGGGCTTTGTTCCAGAGAATAATATACTTGGTGAGGCACTGTTTGCATATTTTTCATTGGATCTAGACACTTGGGCACCACGTTGGGATAGGATCGGCACAGTAATTAAATAACTAAAATTGCGTTCTGTCCTCTCCATCCTTTTATCATTTTTTGCCGTTAAATTCTCTTTCTGTCCCACATATCCGAGAATGGTGGCACACTTTGCCTATGATTCTAAAATAAAGTCCAAGGTTGTCGTGCTGGAGGAATTACGTGTACATTTGGAAGGGTCAGGGTTTAATATTAAAGAATATGCCCCAGAGGATGCTTTTCTTTTTACTGAGTATAAACTTTATGATTGGGGAACAGGGAGGAGACTACTAGCAGTCGCAATTCACGTGAATGATAAAATAACCATTACAGGAATGGGTAAAATGGATGTCCCCGTTACGAACATAGGCCCGCCAGAAGATCTATTAAAGATTAAAGAAGTAGATAGATTGCCTTATGAAATACAAAAAAGAACTTTTTTTACCTTGGTTCAGTCAATAAATGATATAGGCTATAAGACCATTGATCACTGGCCTTGAATTCTTTGTTGCCAAAAAACCATTCTTATATGAAATTCGCAGGCTATTATAAAGAACTAAACTATTAATTTGCATTAAGCTATGAGTATTGATTTCGATAATAAAGACAGTAGACAAAACTATCTGAACGAAAAACTTGATAACCTTCTTTCCGGTATAAATGGGAGCTATGGTCAAGTATTGTTAGATGAATTAGTCATTAGACTTCAAAGGACCCTTGCTGATTTCAATGAAGAAGTTCAAGGAATAATGGGTGAACTGAAGGATAGCTCTGACCGCCGTAATCAAATAATTCATGACCTTATGGAGGATAAGGAACCCTCTCAGGGTGATAGTTTGGATGGTGACCAAGCCCATGATGATGCTGGTCCAGATACATCTGAGATGAGTGAATGGGAAAAACGCTTGGAAGGAAAGTAAAAACAATTAGGAAATTCTATGAACGGTAAAGAAAAATTCATGTTTGCAATGCTTCTGGCTCTGTATATAGGTGCATTCTATTACTATGCAATGACTGAAGAATTGAATAAAAGAATGGATGAGCTCAACCTCGCTGATAAACAGCATGTTGATAAGGTGTTAGGCTCCTACGCAGATAGCTTACACACCTACAATCTTAGATTCATTGGTCGTGGTAAACATCTCAGAAAGGCGCAAAAAGATATTGTAGCCAATACAGATCTCATTGAAAAAAATACTGACTCGTTGGCAGTAATGATAGACGATGTAAGTTTTAGATTAGATAATTTCAAAAGGGATACTGAAAAGAACTTTAGAAATGTCAATAATGATCTAGATGATCTTGCCACAGAGGTCAAGGGAACGGTCAGAAAATTAAAACAGGGAATTTCAAACCTAGAGCAAACCACCAAGACCCTAGAAAAACGTCTCAAGGAAATAGAAGACCTAACTCTTATTCAAGAAGAGAAAGCAGAGGCCGCTGAAGAAGATTAGATTTACTATATAAGAACACCCTCCTACGTAAAAAGGGGCTGGAAACAGCCCCTTTTTGCTTTATAGGCTGTATCATTAATTAATTTTCTACTAATTTTTACTATGATCATAAACGATAATTATTTACTAAAGCCTCAAAATGCCCTAACCATCCTCCTCGTTCTAGTGATTTCTGCATCAGTATTATACATTGATAATAAACAGAACATTCCAATACCGACGGATATCATTGAGAGGAAGAAAGATAGAAAAATATTTAAACAACATCGTAAAGATTGGATGGAGAACATGCACCGATCTGCGCCTGATGTAGATTGGAGAGAAATTGATCAAAATACACGAAATGCAAAATTCATCAATAACACGAACAACAGAAAGAACCTACTCTCAGATGAACAGGCAATTCGTAATATTTTATCAGTACCCGGCGAATGGCATGAAAGAGGTAGCAACAATCAGGCCGGTAGGATACGCACATCCTATATAGATCATGAAAATGAAGAAATTTATTGCGCATCAAGTGGCGGCAATGTCTGGCGCGGTAGCCTTGATGGTAGTAACTGGACCTCGTTAAATGACTATTATCAAATTAAGGGTATCCACTATCTAAATCGATTCAATTATGCCAATGGTGTAAGAATGATCATGGTAAATGATAAAAATTGTTTTAGAACTGATGATGATGGTTATATCATTGAAACGGCCAGTGGGCTAGAATCTGTGCAGGAATGGGGATGGTTCTTTAGGACTGTGATAGCCAATGATGATCAAGGAACTATTTATTTAGCTGCAATAGAGTGGGACTATGATGCATGGACATATATGCCTTCTATATATAAATCCATTGATAGTGGTGTATCCTTTACGAGAATAGTTGAACTGACAGCGCAGAATGGATTTATCGTAGGTACGAGTCATTTTGATATTTGGGTATCTGATAACCCTAGTGATGGACCAATCATATTGAATGATGGTGACATATATCAACTAAATGGCATTTCAAATGAGACCACCTTGATATATAATATCAATCCGAGTGGTAGCGGAAACAATATAATCATTGGTGGGCAATCTGAAAATGGTCAGGCATATCTACATACAAGGATCGGGGATGATCTTTACTCATCCATGGATGCAGGATACTCATGGATAGCCATGGGTGAACTTCCCACAGGTACTTTTACAATAAATAGTTTTGAATGTTCTAATTCAGATCCAAATAGATTGGCCATTGGAAATGTTGATGGATATACGACAACTAACGGCGGGCAAACATGGCAAATGGTCAACCATTGGTGGGAATATTATTCATCACCAGAGAGCAAACTACATGCTGATATACCAGAGATCAGTTATAATGTAGACCCTGGGTCATCTGAAGAATTTCAATTGATCTGCACCGATGGTGGCATCTACAGATCTTATGATCATTTTGAAAATGTTGAGAATATTTCATTAAGTGGTCTCGGCGTCAGTCAATATTACTCAACATACACAGGACGACAATCTCCATATCACGTCTTTGCAGGTAGTCAAGATCAGGGATTCCAACGACATCTCAGCGAGGGAACCTACGATGGCGTTCTAGACTTTGAACAGACCATTAGCGGAGACTATGGACATATTGTATCTGCAGATGGAGGCGCAAGTCTTTGGACAGATTACCCTGGCTTTGTAATGTATTATCCCGACATAGCCAATTCAACCGATATGGCCTCTTGGGACTTCCAAGGTAGTGGGTATCTTTGGTTGCCACCCATAATGAATGATCCAAACCTATCAAATATTGTATATATAGGAGGAGGAGGGATAGACTCTCAAAATCATATGGTAAGAGTCACATATGGCATTAATGGTATGGTAGCAGAAGACCTTGGACATACATTTGAGTCTAAGATCTCTGCTATGTCATACAGCCCTTTATCCGATAGTCAATGGTATGTATCAACTGAGGATGGAGATTTCTTTTATTCTGATGATGGGGGAGAGAATTTTACTCAAAGCACAAATTTTTCCGGACCTGAATCGCATTATTTTTATGGGAGTACCATATTACCATCGCCTATCGAGGATCAGCGATTATATATAGGTGGAAGTGGTTATTCGAACCCTGCTATTTACAAGAGCGAAAATGGGGGAGAGACCTTTTCATCGTTCAATGCTAACCTACCAAACACATTGGTATACGATATGGCATGTCTTCCAGATGAATCCATTATCTTTGCCGCGACCGAGGTAGGGCCCTATGCATACTCATCTGAAGAAGGTGTATGGGAGTCTATGTCTGAGGCTGGCGCTCCAGAACAAGTATATTGGAGTGTAGAATATATAGATGAGATACAT
>CALCSS010000232.1 GCA_937893835.1 uncultured Fidelibacterota bacterium | reverse complement strand
ATCTGGATATAGATGCCGTATTGTTTTGCTGATGATTCGAGCCTAGCGGCCGTGTTCACATTATCACCCATCATGGTATAGTTCATTCTAGCCTCAGAACCCATGTTTCCAGTGACCATCTGCCCTGAACTGATTCCTATGCGGTTTTGCATGTTATGAACGATCTCTGGCCAGCGATCTCCCTCTGCCTGCCAGCCTTGGCGCAGTAGTTCCAAGTTGTCTTGCATTTTTATAGCAGTCCTGCAGGCCCACATTTCATGGTCGTCTACCTCTATGGGCGCGCCATAAAAGGCCACGATCGCATCACCAATGTACTTGTCAAGGGTACCATTATTCTCAAGCAAGACGTCTGTCATATCGGTCAGGTACTGGTTCAACAGGGCAACTAATTCACTTGCGGTGAGTTTCTCAGAGAATGCTGAGAAACTTTGAATGTCAGTGAAGAATGCCGTGTGATATCCTTCCTCACCTCCCAATGATGGCTCCTCACCACTGTCATACATCTGATCGATGAGCTCTGGAGATACATAGGTCCCAAAGGATTCTTTGAGGAAGTTCTTGTTCTTTTCCTCTTGAATGTAGTTATAGACCGTTATGCCTAGATAGCCGATCGCAAGAGTGGAGAGTGGCCCCACCATGTCCAGCCACACCTGTTGTGTAGTGAACAGCCAGAAGGATAGCCAAGCATATCCGCCTACGATCACGGCCGTTGCAAGCCCACCCATCGCAGCGCTCAGAGCAGGGACACCAAATGCCAATAGAATACCTATGGCACCAATGACCAGGGCCACCTGTGTCTTTGGCACCTCATGGATGATCTTATTGTCAAGGATCGTGTTGAGGGCATTTGCGTGCAGCCCGACCATGGGGTAGCGAGGGTCAAATGGCATTGGATTCAGGTCGGATGTTCCAGTCGCTGTAAGTCCATAATAAAGCTTTTTTCCCACGAACTCAAATGGGACTACATTCTGAACAGTGTTCTTTTCTTCGCTACCAATGAA
>CALCSS010000231.1 GCA_937893835.1 uncultured Fidelibacterota bacterium | reverse complement strand
TTCCCTAATACCTCCAAAAGGGTCTATCAAAAACCGCAAGCGTGTTGGTCGAGGCCATGGTTCTGGGCTAGGTAAGTCTGCTGGAAGAGGTGACAAAGGTGCTGGGCAGAGATCTGGTTTCAAAAAAAGACCATGGTTTGAAGGTGGGCAAATGTCCATTGCACGTAGATTGCCTATGCGAGGTTTTACAAATAATTTCAAAAAAGAATTTCAAATAGTCAACATTGATAAAATAGAGGCACTAGGTATAGATACAGTCGATGCACAAGTTCTTAAGGATAAGGGTTTAATTCGTTCTGCGCTTAAACCATTAAAGATTCTAGGAAATGGTGCACTAAACTCAAAAATTAATATCACAGCCACAGTTTTTAGTGAAACGGCAAAACAGAAAATTGAAAAAGCAGGCGGGACTGCAATAGAATTGTGATTGATAAGATAAAAAGTATTTTTATAATACCTGAATTACGTTCACGGATTATTTTTACACTTAGTGTTCTCATTGTTGTTCGTATTGGAGCACACATACCTATTCCTGGCGTGGATGGTGAGGTTTTAGCTTTAGCTTTTGACAATTTAAAAAGTGGATTGTTTGGTTTATTCAATACATTTGTTGGTGGAGCATTCTCACAAGCTTCGCTATTCTCCTTAGGAATCATGCCATATATTTCATCTTCAATTATTATTCAGTTAATGGGGTCAGTGATACCATATTTCCAAAGGTTACAAAAAGAAGGTGAAGCGGGAAGAAAGAAAATTACTCAGATTACTAGATACGGAACAGTTTTACTAGCATCAATGCAATCCTATGGTGTGGTAGCCGTATTTTTACCAAGTCTTACATCAAATGGTCAACAAGTTGTCATTAATCCAGGAATGATGTTCACATTTACTGGAATCATCAGTATGGTCACTGGAACATTATTTCTGATGTGGCTTGGAGAGCGTATTACTGAAAGGGGTATAGGTAATGGAATCTCACTAATAATAATGGTTGGTATAGTATCGGCTTTCCCAAATGTGATTCTTAGTGAAATAACAATGGTCCAATCGGGAGCACGAGGATGGCTTTCCGAATTTATATTAATGGGCATTATGTTTTTAATTATTTGTTTTGTTGTCCTTTTGACCCAGGGGACTAGGAAAATTCCTGTACAATATGCAAAACGGGTCGTTGGTAGAAAAATATATGGAGGTCAAAACACACACATTCCAATGAGAGTCAATACTGCAGGTGTAATGCCAATTATCTTTGCTCAATCAATTATGTTCATACCAAGTACTGTATCAACATTCCTTGGCGACAGTGATTTTGCTGCATCACTTATGAGATGGTTTTCATTTGATCATCCATTTTATTGGATTGTTTTTGGATTAATGATCATATTCTTTACATATTTTTATACAGCTATTGCTTTTGATCCTGTTCAAGTTTCTTCAACTATGAAGCAGCAGGGAGGGTTTATACCAGGTGTGAGACCAGGAAAGAAAACAGCGGAGTATATTGATAATATTTTGACAAGAGTAACACTGCCTGGCTCAATCGCATTGGCTTTTGTAGCAATTTTTCCATATTTACTTATGGAATTCATGGGTATCAATTATGACCTTGCATCCTTTTTTGGAGGAACAAGTTTATTGATAATTGTAGGAGTTGCATTAGATACTTTGCAACAAATTGAATCTCATTTGATGATGAGACATTATGATGGCTTTCTTACTAAGGGTAAAATTAGAGGTAGGAGGCGTATGTAATGGTCCATACAAGGTCAGATAGAGAGATAGAGAAGATTGCTAGAAGTTGTCAGATTGTGGCTGATACATTAATTATGCTAGAACCACATATTGTTCAGGGTGGGTGTGTAGCTGACCTAGATAGGAAAGCTGAAGATTATATAAAGTCACAAGGTGCTAGACCTGCATTCAAAGGATATATGGGGTTTCCAGCAACCTTATGTGTATCAATCGATGACGCAGTTGTCCATGGAATTCCAGGAGGAGATATTTTAAAGACAGGTCAAATTGTTGGCATAGATTGTGGTGTTGAATTAGATGGGTATTATGGAGACCATGCTCGGTCTTTTGCTGTTGGAGAAATAACTTCTGATAAGAAAAAATTATTAAATGTGACAAAAGAATCATTGCAAAAAGGTATCGAACAAGCAATCCCGGGGAATTATGTTGGAGATATTGGTAATGCAGTTCAAAGTCATGCTGAAAATAATGGTTTTTCTGTTGTTAGAGAACTCGTAGGGCATGGAATTGGTACTGCACTTCATGAGGAGCCTCAAATCCCAAATTATGGTAATGCTAAACAAGGATATATGTTACGTTCAGGAATGTGTATTGCGATAGAGCCGATGATAAACTCAGGGGCAAGAGATGTTTTCACCTCCAATGATGGTTGGACTGTTTTAACCAAAGATGGGGAGCCTTCTGCTCATTTTGAACATACTGTAGCCATTACTGATCAAGGACCAAAAATCTTAAGTGTTGGTTCAGATGGCTAAAGAGCAACCAATTACAATTGATGGAGTAATAAAAGAGACATTACCAGGTGCTATGTTTAGAGTTGAAGTAGAAATTGGAGATAAACCTCATGAGGTTTTGGCTCATGTTAGTGGGAAAATGAGAATGCATTTCATCAAAATTCTGCCAGGAGATGTCGTAACTCTGGAGATATCTCCATACGATCTTAGTCGTGGCAGAATAACATACAGGCAGAAGTAATAGATATGAAAGTTAGACCATCAGTGAAAAAGATTTGCGCTAAATGCAAGGTTATTAAAAGAAAGGGAGTCGTCCTTGTGATTTGTGAGAACCCTAAGCATAAACAACGTCAAGGATAGGTGTTTAAATGGCAAGAATAGTAGGTGTAGACATACCACGAAATAAAAAGGTTCCTTATTCACTATGCTATATCCATGGTATAGGATTAACTACTGCAAAAAAATTATGTGAAACTGCAAAGGTTAACCTTGATTCTAGGGTACAAGACCTTACGGAAGAACAAGTTGTAGGATTAAGGAATGCTATCTCAAATCTTGATTCAAAAGTTGAGGGTGAATTAAGGTCAGAGGTTGCAATGAATATAAAGCGATTAAAAGATGCAGGAACATATAGAGGCCTAAGACATCGTAGAGGGCTTCCAGCAAATGGTCAGAGAACAAAAACAAATGCAAGAACCCGTAAAGGTAAAAAACGAACAATCGGTCTTGGTAAAGGCGGATAAATAATTAAAGAGAGTATATTTTGTCTGAAAAAATATCTAGAAAGAAAAAGAAAAAAAATGTTGAGCCAAATGGGATTGCTCACATTAAATCTACATTTAATAATACCCATGTGACTCTAACAGATAGATTTGGTAATGTGATCGTTTGGGAAAAGGCCGGGACTTCTGGTTTTAAGGGAAGTCGAAAAAGCACTGCATATGCCGCCACGATGGCTGCTGAAAAAGCTGCTCAAGCAGCACTGTCAATGGGCTTGTCTAGTGTAGACATTGAAGTGAAGGGCCCAGGTCCTGGCAGAGAATCAGCTATAAGGGCATTAGCTGTAGCAGGTTTGCAGATCACAAGTATAAAGGATGTTACTCCATTGCCTCACAATGGTTGTCGGCCACCTAAGAGAAGAAGAGTCTAAATATTATGGCTAAAATAAATACACCAAAGGGTAAACTTGTTCGAAAATTTGGGGAA
>CALCSS010000230.1 GCA_937893835.1 uncultured Fidelibacterota bacterium | reverse complement strand
TTTTGTTCTTTGATGTTAGAATAATTTAAGTGATTATTTTTTTCAATTGAAAATGATAAACTGAGATACCTCAGATCAAATTCGCGACATTCAATCCTGAAATCACCGCACCCTCGATACTACCATTGGTATCCTGCTCTCCTGCAATAAATATATTATCATGTACAAAACTTGGTCTATCAAAGTGGCCAACTAACTGCGAGAGTGTTCCTTTTTTTATCTCAAGACATTTAAGAAATTCATAATTACCGTTCTCTCCTCCATAGTAGTTCACCAGCCTACTCTGCACATCCTTGATAAGGTCTATCTCAGGGAGATCATTGCCTAGAATGGTCACGGAGATCAATTGGTCTGAATTTCTAGTATATGTGCTTGAGATGCTGGTCGGTACTGCAATGTTATTTATGAGATCATCACAAGGGAACAGATGTATGTAGTCTCCCTTGGCAGGCTCGATCCGTGATGAGAAGTATAGGGTCTTGGCCATATTGTATTTATATGATGAGTTGGTCACCAGACAACTGCTATCTCCAGTAAGAATGATGTTCTCCACCTGTATTGAATCTCCATCATCTAACATTATATTTCTTGCCTTGTCCATGCCAATGACCTTCTTACCAAGAACAATACTTCCCCGATCGATCCTGCTTAACATATCATCAGGAATTGCCTGCATGCCCCTATCTGGCAGCGATGCAAGTCCCACGCTGAACATGGAGAATACATATTTAAAGAACCTCGATGATGTCTCAAGTTTGGTCTCAAGGAATATCCCTGAAAAAAATGGTCTGAAGAACATCTCGATCATCCTATCAGAGAATCCTTGGTCCAAAAGAAATTCATAGGTGTTCATGTCGCTCTCGTTATCGTGGTCTACCCTATAGCCTCTTAGGGAGTTCTTTAGTTTGAGGACCTTCAACTTGTCGCCAATTGTTGAAATATCTGAGAATAATGTTCCAAAGGCTTGACTCAGATCTCTAAGTGGATCAGAGATCATTTGAAATGAATTACCATCATGGACCATAGCACCAGGCCTAAAATGGTTGAGATCTATCTTTTCCAAGTTCAATAGAGAGTTAGTGATCTCATACGCAGTGTTATAGACCTGAAATCCCAGGTCGAAGATAAAACCATCTTCTTGAATGGATCCGACCCTTCCTCCTACTCTGTCTGATCCTTCAACCAATAAAAAGGGTTTATCATTCTTCTGACATTGCAGTGCGCAGGCCAGACCAGCAGGTCCCGCTCCAACTATGATCGTGTCAGTGGTCGAGGGCATCATATCAATGAGCCAAACCAGACCAGAGCCAGAAAGAACAAGAGACCCATCAATATCATTACGTAGCCCATCGACTGGTGCACTAGCACATATTGAGATGTGTCAACCCACTGCCAGGACTGCCCATCACGAAATCGGACACTTGGCTCAGGCCAGATATTTACCGGCGGGTCCATTCCAAAGATCATTCTATAACTATCCAGTGTCTTGGAATACCAGTCAGTGAACTTCTCACTTTCCCGGGCACCACCCCTTGTCGGTCCGTGGTGGGGTTCAAATGGCATATATTTAGCGAAATCTTCCCAGTATTGACGCGTATAGATGAGATGTAAGTGCCAGACCTGATCCACCTCTATTGAAGGAGTCACAGGATGGCCCGCGACGGCCATTAGATAAAGAAATTTTCTATACTCATCGATCACATCCAATGCAAACCAGTGTGCCCATCGATTCTCTCTGGCCAGACGCTTTGAAAAGGTCAGTGGGTCGCTGTTGTCATCAAATATGAGCCCATGGATCCTAAGCCAGATCGGATCTCGAGAGTATTCTATTTGTCTGTTGTCATCCTCCACCACAGCCACCACAACCGCCGCAACCGCTACAGCCGCCGCAACCACTACTGTCTCCTCCAGACGCACTATCAAAGCCTGCATCCACGCCATCAAATGAGTCAAAGGCACTGACACTATTGAAGTCTGCCGACACCGCATCCAGACTGCCTATATCATCGAGATTCACATCATCTGTGGTATTGCCGCCACCATCACCCCAATAGACAAAGCCACTGTCATCATGACTTTGTTTGTCTATGTCCTTGAGGTCTCTCTCATAGGTCTTTAACTGGCCTATGTCGTGCCCATCCAACAATAATAGATTTGCACCACATGCGGCCATGAATGCCTTCGCACGAGGTGGGTCATTGGCCACCCAATCGTACAGACCATTTTTCCCCACTGCCAGTATATCATTGATCTTGGCTTGAGTTTTCATGCCGTCATCTGTTAGAACTTTTTTCTTTTTAGAAAAAATATTAAAGAACTTTCTCTCTTCAGTGACATTCAATAGCCCGGACTGAGACTGCATGTTCATTACCAGTTCATAGTAATCGTTATAGTCGTACTGATCAAAAAGTTTTTGTATGAGCTCAACAAGCTCGATCTCTTCCTCTTGATCCATCACCGAACAAAATATTTTCTCATGGGCCTTCAATTCCATATCATTGAATCGATCACCCTTTGATATATAGGTCTTTTTCACAACCTTTTTGAAGATGGTGCCCTCTGTCACTTCCCTAACCTCAGAACCAAGGACCTTTTTATAGAGCAAATTGATCAAACTGTATTTCATCAAGGTCTTTCCATCTTTTTTTTCAAGGTCCAATAGAAAATATGACTCTGACGGTGTCAGGTCCAATCTATTCATTGGTCTCTCCTTTTAGTTTGGACATTAAATGATCGTACTCCTCACCCAGATGCATGTAGCACCTTACCCATGGATGCATCTCTCCCTTCTCATCTTTTAAGAACCTCCATACATGCCCGGCTCCTTCCAGATCATCAGCGAGGAGTATTTGACCTCTGGTGATCATGGTCTGATGCTCTTGGTCCATACTGTCAACATCACAACTTTTGAATTCTAGGTAGCCCTCAAGCGTGATCACAAGTTGTCTTCTTGGCGCTGTGTGTGCCAGTTTTGGCCCCTCTCCATCACTCTGGTCAGGGACGGGTGTCACGGCAAACTGCATTTTTATGTCCCCTGAGTTATCATCCAGGATCTGATTCACGAATAGACTCGAAAATAGCCCGACAGAGCCCAAACCTGTCTTTGGTTCTAGTGGGAGCAACTTCCTCTGGAACCTGGTGTGTCCACTTCCATCGGTGAACATGTGCGTGATCGGTATGCTTGATTCCATGATCATTCCTTATATGCTGATTTTCTTTTAGATCGAATTATGAGATTTGAAATCTACTTATCATACCACAAACAAAAAACCCCGCGAATGCGGGGTCTTTTGGCAATTTTGAATGGGTCTTTATTTTAACAATACCATCTTCTTGGTCTGCATCATGTCACCTATCTGGATCTTATATAGATAGACACCTGCTGAGACCGGCTGACCTGAATTGTTGGTGGCATCCCATTTTATTGTCCTATGACCCGCACTCTGCTGTTCACTGATCAGATCTTTCACCAATCTACCACTCAGATCGTGAACGGACATGGACACCAACGCGTCCTCTGAGAGTTCATATACCAATGTTGTGACCGGATTGAAGGGATTGGGATAGTTCTGACCTAGGCTCATCCTTGCCGGCGTGATCTGGTCTTTGCTGATGGTCAGAGGACTCATACTGCTTAGCACGATAGACTCTTCTACCATCACAGATTGGATATCATCTATCATCAATGCTGCAGAAATATCCTCATAATATGAATCACAATCCTCATAGTAATAGTAATCTTCCAAGCAAGGATCAAATGACTCTCCCATATACAGAGTATCTCCAACAACAGAATAGCCAAGGGTCATGGTATCCAAGAATGATTCATCATAATAGTCATCGTATTCCATGGAAATGATCGTGACAGAGTCATCATTTGCAAACCAATCAAACTCCAAGGTGTCCGTCATTAGAGAATCATAATAGTAGTAATCCTCATAGTGCTCTTCGATCTGAAGACCTGTGCCATCATCAAGAAATCTCATCAAAAACCCGTCAGAGTCATCTGGACCTTCCGTTTCCACCGTGATCGAAAATGGTTCTCCGGCAATGATATCGATGGACTCGGGCACAAGTGAACCAGAGAGTGTGATGGTACTCGAATCTAACAATCCTGTCAAGTTCAGATCATCTATGGTCACCATCAGGGATGTGGAATCTAGCGTGATATGGTCAGAAGCATCCTCTGAGCCCCACACACCTTGTATGGAATCACCCGCCAGAGTATCCGTTCCTATGAACATGAAGATTTCTCCCTCACCCTCTTCATACATGTATATTAATTGAAAATTTGGTAGGATGATATCTTCTGAATCCCCATAATAATCATCTGTCATAGGGTTGTTTCCTAACATGACCATAGTTGCACCGGAATCAGCCATTGCCATCATGTAGGTCATTTGACCACTGAGTGCGCCTGACACATCAATGCTGCCAGAGGCAGGCTGCCTACCCATACGCTGATTAAAATTGGGTGCGGTCTGGTCTGTCCCAGATGTGATGAGCATGTTCATCGCCATGTACTCGGCATTCCAATCACCTAGGAGATCTTCTGGGTCTCTGGAGGTCCTATTGATCGGGTGATGAGGAACCTGCCCCCATGTAAGGTCGAGACTGCCCAACATCTCACTCGCCTTATCTTGAAACCTTTGTTTAATTAAATTATGGTCGTTTTGACCAAATGACCATGAAATGATCATTATTGCTATCATCATTGATCTTGCCCTTCCCATTGTCATTCTAATACCGTACCTGCCATCCATATCATATCTCCTTTCATTTATTAATTAAAGACAAACAATTTTACATATAATATACGATCAAATGATGATGAACACTTACTCACTTAGCAGGCTGAGTCCCCTCTATTATTAATTGTTGACCAGTGTATCTGTAGTGGAAATTGTACCC
>CALCSS010000229.1 GCA_937893835.1 uncultured Fidelibacterota bacterium | reverse complement strand
CTATTATCTGACTTTGATGAAATCGATAAGCTATCGTTGGAGAGAATATCTTCGGTAATATAAAAGGCCTTTCCATGGAAAGGCCTTTTATTTTTTATGCCTATCGTGAACTAAATTACTTTATAGACCAATAGCCCCACCATCACGATCAAAGAAACGAAGATAAGAGAGACACCCATGTTTCCCTTCTTGATCTCTTCCCATTCGTCAATATCAGTTGATAGCATGTCAAAGACCTTTAACGCGATACCGATACCAAAGGCAAAGCCCACTGCAGCAGCTACAGACCAGCCCACTGCTCTCAGGTATTGAGTTAATAGTCCCATCATTGAATTAGGATCTTGCAGCATTATGACTCCTTACAGTATTTCCATGTTTTTCATGATTTCCTGCATGAACTCGGATGAGTCCATACGCCCGTCAGCTAACGAGATGGCCATATCTGCATTGCAAGTGGCCACGAATGTATTGAATTCTCCTTTTGAGACAGGCACGTCCACACTGACGCGAACCATGCCTGGAATATACGCATTTGATAAACCCATCTGTTTTTGATGAGCAATTGCTTGCCCAGCAGATGCAAAACCAACGAGCATAAACATTTCAAAGTTATTTCTACCGCTTTCCATATTTATTCCAACTTCTTCAGGATCAAGGGATAGTTGAGATGATTCCATGGATATTCGATAGGATTTACATACATCCTTCACCTTCTTCTTGAATGCGTAATTCGCAAAGAGGGAGGATCCATTTAGTAGTAAACTCAGGAACAAGATAAATATTATTCGATTAGATTTCATAGTTCTTTATAAAATGTTGGAGCGAATTTTACGCCCTTGTCCGTCGGACAATCAAGCGGTAAATACATTAACACCATTTTTTAGGACATGTCTTATTGGATGATTATTGATGGTATATGGAATCTGTTCAATTCTATTCAGATCCCAAATGATCAGATCGGCCTTCTTACCTTCCTCTATTGACCCTATCTCCTTGTCTAACATCAAAGACCTAGCTGAAGAAATCGTGCCTGCCTTCATTGCATCTAAAATATCCATCTTAAGATAAATGCAAGACAGTGCAATTATAAATGGCATTGATTGAATATTGCAACTACCAGGATTATAATCAGTTGCAAGAGCAATTTCAACACCTGCATTCTTTAGCTTTAAATATGGTGCATAGTTTGTTTTTCCAAGAAAGAATGTCGTACCAGGTAATAAAGTGGCAATAACCCCATTATCTGATAATGCATTTATACCATCATTACTAACCATCATCAAGTGGTCTGCAGTGATTGAATTTATCTCTCCTGCTATCATAGCTGAATTTGAATCCTCAAATTCATCAGCATGTAATCTTGGAATGAGGCCATACTCACTGCCCACATTTAGGATTCTACGAGTCTGATCAACATCAAAATAACCATTTTCACAAAAAACATCATTGAATATTGCTATGCCTTGCTTTGAGACCTCAGGTATCATTTCATCACATATAAGGTCAACATATCCTTCATGATCATCCTTAAATTCTTCTGGAAAAGCATGAGCACCCATAAAGGTAGGGATCATATCAATATGGTGCCTCATATTTACTTCATGTATAGCTTTAAGTGACTTAAGCTCTGACTTTGTATTTAAACCATATCCACTTTTACATTCTATAGTTGTGGTTCCCATTTTCAAGAATCTATCCATTCGAGTTCTCAGTCTAGAAATAAGTTCTGATTCATTAACTTTTCTTACATCTGAAACACTATTTAAGATTCCACCTCCTAATGCAGCTATCTCTTCATAGCTATGACCTTGTAATCTCATATGAAATTCATCCTCTCTACTACCATAGAAAACCGGATGTGTATGTGGATCTACAAAACCTGGAGATACAAGCATCTGATTACAATCAATGGAATTATCAACTTTTCTTAGATCACAACCAATTTCAATGATCCTATCTTTTTCAATGATTATTTCAATATTTTCTCTTACATCCATTAACCCTGACAAAGAATTATAAGTTACAAGTTGTCCAATATTTTTGAGTTTTATCAAGAAGGACTGCAGGTTGTGTTATTGATCTAGCATTGGAATATCAACATTCCATTTTTTAGCATTATTAATTGCATCTGAATAACCAGCATCTGCATGTCTATAGATTCCCATGCCTGGATCATTGGTCAGCACCGCTTTCAGTCTTTGATCCATTTCAACAGAACCATCAGCTACAATAACTTGGCCAGCATGTAAAGAATATCCCATACCGACTCCGCCGCCATGGTGAAATGAGACCCAAGACGCACCACTTGCTGTATTGAGCAAAGCATTGAGCAATGGCCAATCTGCAACTGCATCACTACCATCCTTCATTGCCTCTGTCTCTCTATTGGGAGAAGCCACAGACCCACAATCTAAATGATCTCTACCAATTGCAATTGGTGCAGATAAATTCCCTGAACGAACCATTTCATTCAACACTAGACCGAATTTTTCTCTTTGCCCGTAACCCAACCAACATATTCTTGATGGTAGGCCTTGAAATCTAACTTTTTCACGAGCCATTGTTATCCAATTGCATAATCCCTTATCTTCAGAGAATAATTCAAGTAATTTTTGGTCTGTCTTATATATATCATCCGCTTCACCGGACAATGCGACCCAACGAAAAGGTCCTTTCCCCTCACAAAATAAGGGCCTGATATATGCGGGAACGAAGCCTGGAATATCAAAGGCATTATGGACACCAGCTTCCACTGCTTGTGCTCTTATATTATTCCCATAATCAAAGACAATTGCCCCTTTATCTTTGAGGTCCAACATACCCTGTACATGCTCACCCATCGCACGTTTTGATTCCGATATATATTTATTTTTATCTGACTTACGTAATTCTTCAGCTTCTTCTAAGGTATAATTATTTGGAATATAGCCTATCAATTCGTCATGAGCAGAAGTCTGATCTGTCACTAGATCCGGAACAATATCATTTTTTACTAGTTTTGGAATAATATCAGCAGCATTTCCAAGGAGGCCAATGGACAAAGGCCTTTTATTATTCAATGCTTTTTGTGCCATTTCTAAAGCTTCATCTAGTGAATGAGTCGATATATCTAAATAATTTGTTTCAAGACGCCTTTTTATTCTATGAGGATCGATTTCAATACAGATAATGACACCACCAGCCATTGTCACTGCCAAAGGCTGGGCTCCCCCCATACCACCTAAGCCTGCAGTTATCACCAATTTCCCAATTAGGTCATTTGCAGCCCAATGTTTTTTTGAAGCTGCTATGAATGTTTCATACGTTCCTTGTAATATTCCTTGAGTACCAATATAGATCCAACTGCCAGCCGTCATTTGACCAAACATCATTAGCCCATCTTTCTCTAATTTATTAAAATGATCCCAGTTAGCCCATTTTGGGACCAAATTAGAGTTTGCGATCAATACTCTTGGGGAATGTGTGTGTGTCCTAGCCACTCCAACTGGTTTACCAGATTGGATCAATAAGGTCTCATCAGGCTCAAGACGTTCCAAGGTCTTTAAAATGGCATCAAATGAGTCCCAATCTCTTGCCGCCTTTCCTTTTCCACCATAGACTATCAAATCATCTGGTAACTCTGCAACATCAGGATCAAGATTATGCTGTATCATTCTGTAAGCAGCTTCAATCTGCCAATTCTTACAATTTAAATGGTTTCCTGTAGGTGGATGAATTTCACGTTTCATAATTAAAATTAAACTTATTTTAAATACTTTATTAACTGTTTTGCATATGAAGGGTTCTTTTGAAAAACCGTATAAGAGAATAAACTTATACCACCATAATTACCCTTACCTACTCTGTAGATTTTTTGACCAGTTGATCTGGATTTTTGATTATATGCACCAATTCCCATGATTATTTTCTCAGTATGTCTTCTAGGTATGTTATCCATTATTATTTTTAGGTTATTATCAAATAACTGATTACTCCCTGTGTAGTTCATTGGAACGGCCCAATCAATATATCCACCAGTAAGCCATAGGTCCCATTCTTGCCCAAAAGTATTTCGGGCATTATATATATTTGGTTTAACAGCGGCTGAAACAATACAATTAGGTTGATATGCCTTGATCCTCATAGAGGCTTTTTTAACAAACTGAGTTATTGCAGACCGTTTGAATTCAGCAAATGATGGTTTTTCTTGAATATTCATTGCTGGCAAACCTGGCATTCCATTTGTATAGGTTAAAAAGAATTTTAGACCAGTTGGATTCATTCCCCATCCAATATCATGATATCTAATATAATCAAAATGAATTCCACCTAAATGGTAATTTTGCAATAACTCAGTAATGAGATTTTGAAGATGTGCTTCCACTTCAGGGTGAGTGGGCGCAAGGTAAAATCCTTCACCATTGATTTTTCGGTCTTTTTTCATTTTCTCAAACATCATGGATATCTCCATTTCATCTGGTACTTTTGTATCAATCCATTCCGGGTGAATTAGGAGAGCATGATCATCTTGGAAAGGCTCTTGTTGAGACGACCATAGATAATAAACATTAAACCAAGCATGAATTTTTATCTGTGTTCTCTTTGCCTTCTTCAATATGTAATCCAATGGGTCAAAATTAGGATCTTTTAATAGATGAGAGCGTGGCACTAGCTTTGAATTATAGTATGCGTCTCCCCTACCTCTGATTTGTACAAATAGATGGTTATAATTATTATTTTCAGCAAAATTCATTATCTCATCTATTTTTTCGGGTGTTACCATATAATCACGCACTATCCATAGCGCTCTTACATCAAATGTGGCTGCATATATATTATTTATTGGCAAAAAAAGAAGGGCAACGAGAGTTGCCCTTCCTAATAAATTCCAGAATTGTTTCACAAATCTGTATGAAAGAAAGT
>CALCSS010000228.1 GCA_937893835.1 uncultured Fidelibacterota bacterium | reverse complement strand
CATGTCATGGAACATGAATCTTTTGAGGATTCGACCGTGGCTGAATTAATGAATCAAAATTTTGTGAACATCAAGGTAGATCGAGAGGAGATGCCTGAGGTGGACCACCTCTACATGTCTGTATGCCAGGCCATGACCGGAAGAGGTGGGTGGCCGCTCACGATCGTGATGACACCTGATAAAGAACCTTTCTTTGCGGGGACATACTTCCCGAAGGAGGGTCGCGGTAAGAGGCCCGGCATGCTTCAGTTAATTCCCAGCCTCGCCAATGCATGGACCACGAAACAGAGTGAGATCCGTGGGTCCATCGACAAGGTTCAAGACTATCTGACCAGGATCAATACTAGCGTAGCAGGTGATGAGTGGGATGAGACATTCATACAAGATGCATTCGGCCAATACGCCAGTAGATTTGACCCTGACTACGGTGGTTTTAGTAGAGCACCCAAGTTTCCCTCTGCACATAATCTGATCTTCCTAATACGCTATGGCAGGCTCTATGATGACCCCAATTCCTTGAAAATGGTCGAGAAGACATTACACCATATGAGATTGGGTGGGATGTTCGATCAGATAGGATTGGGTTTTCACCGCTATTCAACGGACAAGCGCTGGCTGCTACCTCATTTTGAGAAGATGCTCTATGACCAGGCCATGATCTCCATGGCATATCTCGAGGCATTCCAAATGACGGGCAATACCAGCTACGCAAGTGTCACAAGGGACATTTTTACCTATGTTCTGAGGGACATGACCCATGAGGATGGTGGGTTCTACTCTGCCGAGGACGCTGACAGTGAGGGCGAAGAGGGAACGTTCTATGTCTGGACAGAGGATGAGCTAGTGGAGATATTGGGCGAAGATCATGGTAAGATAATGTCACGAGCATATGGGTTCACAGAGGTCGGAAACTTCCATGATGAGGCAACCGGACAGACCACGGGAAAGAACATACCCTTTCTTTCTTCTAGCACACAAACAGATCTGCTAAAGGATCTGGACCTCAAGGCAGAGGAATTAGATGGAATAATTGAAAGTTCAAGAGAGAAACTCTTTAGCGAAAGAGAAAAAAGAATCCACCCGCTGAAGGATGACAAGGTGCTCACGGATTGGAATGGATTGATGATCGCCTCTCTCGCACTTGCTGGGCAAGCATTGAATGAACAGGAATATGTCAATGCAGCAGAAAAAGCAGCCAAATTTGTCAAAGACAACCTCACAGGTAAGAATGGAAAATTGATGAAACGGTATCGCCTTGGAAAGGCTGGTCTGTTACCTCACCTTGATGACTATTCCTTCATGGCGTGGGGCCTATTGAACCTGTATGAGGCGACCTTCAAGGCGGATTATCTATCTTGGGCCATCGAACTGATGGAGATCATGGTAGAGGATTTCTCCGATGAGAATGGTGGATTCTACATTGGAAGTAAAGATGCTGAGAAATTAATGGTGAGGGCAAAAGATAGTTATGATAGTGCGATACCCTCAGGAAACTCTGTAGCGGCAATGAATCTCTTTAGGTTGGGAAAGATGACCGGCGATACCAAATGGACAGAGCTTGGTGACAAGACATTGAGGGCCTTTACCAAGCAGGCCAAACAGTCACCTAGTGGATTCGCGCACATGCTGACAGCATTCATGTTCGATCTGAAAGATTCAAAGGAACTGGTCATTGTGGCAAACGGGCTCGATCCTAAGACAGAGGAGTCAATAAGAAAGATACGTGATGTCTACACTCCGAATATGGTAATTCTTTTCAAGGACATGTCAGATCCATCAGGACTTGAAAAACTAGCGCCATGGGTACAGGAGCACTCACTCATGGATGAGAGACCAACTTTCTATGTATGTGAGGATTTTTCATGCAAACGACCCACAACAAATATTAAAACTGTTTTAAATTACCTGAATGAGTAAATCATTCTCCAAGCAGCTAGGCTCTACACTTGCCCACATTCAAGATCTCCTAGACACTGTCGTACAGGGGCTGCTCAGATCATCTAAGAAAGAGACAGATAATAAAGTAGTGGATAACATTAGAGATGCCGGAGAATCATACTATGAGACCTATGAGAACATAAAAAAGGAAAAAGGACAATCATGAGAAAACTTGCACTCCATTGGCAGATCATCATTGGACTTGTGCTGGGTCTGGCATATGGCATCATCGCCACTAACTCAGGGTGGAGCAGTTTCACATCTGATTGGATAGCACCGTTTGGTACAATATTCATCAATCTCTTGAAGCTTATTGCAATGCCTCTGGTCCTCTCATCTCTGATCACGGGTGTTGCTTCCCTATCTGACGTAAAAAAACTCAGTCGGATAGGTGGGAAGACCATTGCGATCTACATTGGTACGACCGCTGTTGCGGTGACCCTGGGACTTGTATCAGTGAATACGTTAAGACCAGGCGACAAGGTTCCCAGTGCAATGAAAGAGAAACTGCAGATGACCTATGAAAAGGACGCATCAAAAAAAGCAGGCACGGTGCAACAGGTCAAAGACCGCGGGCCATTGCAACCCATGGTAGACATCATACCAAGTAATTTCTTCTTTTCAGCATCCAGCAATAGGAATATGCTTCAAGTCGTCTTTATGGCCATCTTCATCGGAATTGGGTTGATACAGATCCCTAAGGACAAAGGAAAACCAATTCAGAATTTCTTTGAGAGCTTGAATGATGTCGTTATCAAATTGGTTGATATCATAATGATCATGGCTCCTTTTGGTGTATTTGCTCTGATCGCTCAGACGATCAACAAGGTCGCCGGTGATGATCCAGCAGAGATCCTTGAGTTATTGGGAGCGCTTGGGTATTATATGGTGGCGGTGGTGATCGGTCTCTTGGTACATGTGGCCATCACATATTCGGGCTTGTTGAAGCTAATGACAAAAATGCCATTTGAGACCTTTTACAGAGGCATCGCTCCTGCTCAGCTATTAGCATTTTCCACTAGCTCAAGTGGAGCCACACTGCCAGTGACAATGGAAAGGTGCGAGGAAGAACTTGGAGTGAGTGAAGAGGTATCCTCATTTGTTTTGCCATTGGGAGCGACCATCAACATGGATGGGACTGCGCTCTATCAGGCAGTGGCTGCGGTTTTCATTGCCCAAGCTCTGAACATGCCCCTAGACCTTGGTGCTCAATTGACAATTGTTTTGACCACTGTACTTGCCTCCATAGGCACTGCAGCAGTTCCAGGCGCTGGAATAGTGATGCTGGTCATAATACTAGAAGCAGTTGGTGTCCCTAGTGCTGGGATAGCACTCATCCTAGGTGTTGATAGAATTCTTGATATGATCAGGACCACTATCAATGTCACTGGTGATGCCACGGTCGCTGTCATAATCGCTGATTCAGAGAATCAGTTGAATATTCCAATGAAGTAGTTTCTTTGATGGCCTTAATTAGATAATTTCTAGCTAGATTTTTGAAAGAGCACGGGTAGGTTATGAATTTTTTGGATCTATAATCAACTATTGGGTGCTGTACTTCAGGTTCAAAAAACAGGCCTTTTCGTTCAACGGATCAAGGAAGTTTGCTGTATTTGAGAGGCTCCCGTCATTCATTAAACAAAGAATGATCCCAAAAAA
>CALCSS010000227.1 GCA_937893835.1 uncultured Fidelibacterota bacterium | reverse complement strand
AGAGCCTGGATCTGAGCAAGATTGTCCTCGATGTGGCGATCAATTAGAGCTAGTGGAGAATAAGGAGTCTTACTATGGTAAACCTTGGTGGTGTGCTCCATGCCAATGGCAGTTCTCTGAGGAAGATCTCAGTCAGGTGGAAATAGACTCAAAAGAAGAAGAATAGTTCAGGCCCTTGGCATGGCAGGAACTTGTCCTTGAATATCAACCATGATCCAAGAGACAACCGTGATGTCATCCAGGTAGCCGTAGTCTGGAATTATATCGGGTATCTCATCATTCTCATCAATGAAGTAAGACATGGCGAAAAGGACCTTTTTGATGACCAAATCTGGCAGATCATTGTATAGCTCAAGAATCTTGACAAGTTTTGTCATGTCCTCTATCAACTCAGTCTCTACAGAATTCAGTTTACCATCGTCTAGCATTGACTGGATCTTTATGCCCAAGAATTTGATTATTGAATCCTTATTTTCAATGTCTATCTTTTCGATCAATTCATGATAATGTGCCTTATCTTCTGCCGTTATCTGAAATAATTTAGGATCATTCATATTTTAAAATTCTTATTTGTAAAAGATAAATACAATGGAAATTGAAAAAGAAATAAAAAATAGATTATCAAAAATGATGGACCTTGCTCATTTTGAGATAAAGGATTTTACAGGACGCCATCTCAATCATGAGCTTCATGAAGGCGGGTTCCATCTTGAAACAGTGATCGTGTCAGACGCGTTCAATGAAAAAACTTTGGTTGAAAGGCATAAAATGGTCTATGAGGCGATGGGAAGTTTGATGAAACACGAGATACATGCTCTGAGCATGAAGACCCTAACACCAAAAGAATGGGAGAAATAGGATATGGGATGGTTTTCTAAAAACAACAAGGACCCTATTGTCAATGAACCACGGAACATGTCTCCTCTTGAGGCAGTGACCCATCTATGCGCTGCTATACAATTAGCAGATGGGCAGGCAGATCATGAGGAACGTGAAGCATGGATCATTGCCATTAAAGAACTATTTCCAGAATTCAGTGAAGACAGGGCCGATAAATTTCTTGTGGAAGCTCAGACAACTCTCAATCAAAAGACCGATTCAGAGAGTATGGAGCATATCTCAGATGTACTCCAACGTATAAGGTCCCTTTTAAGTGATGAGCAGATCAAAAAACTTTCTCCAAAGATCTCCGATCTCATAGAGGCTGATGGAATCATCATGACCTCTGAAATGGATATTGCGAGACTCATTGAAGACAAATTAGATATAAAAATAAAGTTGAATGAGAGCCTATGACCAGATCATTCAAATAATGGGCCTTTTCCATAGACCCTTTCATAGATCATCTCATTTCCATCCACCCACATATTATTCATTAGATACTTGGTCTTCTTCTGTAGTTTTTCTCCATACAATAATTGAATAACGGTCTTAACCTTTGTGATCCCATTTTGATTTCCCGCAACATCCTCAATAGTTATAAACTGCTCCCCTCTTATCTCAACAGTAGATAGTGTCAGGGAACCTGCTGTGGTAAAGTACCACGAACGTAGACCTTTTGTGATCGGGTCCCACATGATCATTGTCTCACCACCATACTCTCCATGATTGACAGAATGGATCATCTTTATTGCATTGCCATTCAATGACCTCTCCCAGGTCAACACATCACGCATCGGATGTTCTTTCGTAGAGTTAATGAAGTCTCCTTCATAGGTCTTACCCAAATATGGTTTGAATGCTATTAAATGTTCAGATAGTGTAGCGCTATCAACATCTTGGGCACTGCTAATTTCCAATAAGAGTAGCATGACCATGATAAGACCATTTACCATTAAATGATACGGTCCTTCAAACTAGGTGGCATACGAGTCTGCACCAAGAAAGTGTATTGATATGTAATCTTCATCACCCACCACCCAACTATCATGTGGTTTGGGAGGAACATAGAACACATCTCCTTCTATGAGGGTCGTAATATCATCATCACTGAATACAACTGTCGCACAACCGCTCAATACCATCCCAAGGTGCTCTACATTGCAAAAACTTGTATCTGATAGAGGAGATACGTCTTTTGACCATTTCCATCCAGGTCTGTATGTTGCCTTACCAATGGTCATCCCCGGTAGAGTCAGAAGTTCAAATCTACCTTTTTCAAATTCTCGTACCTCATCAGGATCTTGAAATCGCTTAATGATGAGGTCTTTCATCTTTCCAGGGCCTAGCTGATCAATATCATACATAGAAGATCAGAGTTGTTATAATTATGGAGACCAGAGTCCCCTTGACCATGATCGAAATGGAATCCTTTTGTTGGGCCTTCAATGTCTTCATATCCTTCTCTTTTTGATATTTTGTACCCATGTTCTTTACACCAAAGTATGCGTTGACTATGCAGGTCTCACTCCTAGCTTCCATGAAAGGAATTATCGTGGATAAGGAGGTTATGAATATTAGACCTTTGAGGTAGGTATGCCCATTGAAAAGGACCACATATAAAATTAGCACCAAGGTCAGTGATAGACCTATATAACCAAAGACAGTCCTACGCCTTATCTCACGACCACCTATGTTAGGGCATGCTTCCATATGATTCAATATTTCACCATCTAATTGACACAAATGTTACTAACACGTTCATGAGAAAAACTAGTGCAACCATCTCATTTTGAGAATTAAAGAAATTGATCTAAAATCATAGTATGCCAATGATCGATAACCGTATGAGATGGATCCTCCTGATAGCTCTATCGTTATCATTTACAAATTCTTTAAATGCACAGGACATCATCCTTGACAATACCTCTACGAAAACGCTTGATCTCCAATTTGACCATTCAGGTGCATGGTCCCGTACAGCACCATCGAGTATCAACAATCTCAGTGATGATCTTGAAAAATATTTAACCTCCATCCAATTAGCCACATTCTTATATCTTGAATATGGGATCGATCACCATACAACCAATAATAAGACATCCACTCCCAACAAATTAGATAGGTTTTTTAGAGATAAGATAAGATGGGGTGTAGAGGCCAAGGATGATGCTGAATCTGCTAGTGACATCCTTCTGTATGGTGATATCTTTTTAACCATGACCATCCTTCCGTTTTTTTCAGATAATGGATATCTTGACATGTTAAAAACAAGTCTTGATGTCATCTCATTGAATGGAATCATCACTGACCTTGTAAAGATGTCCGTTAAACGACAAAGACCAGATTCATTTTTTGAGACAAGAATGGACAAAGATGACTCTTTTAGATCATTCTTCAGTGGGCATACAAGTACCACATTTGCCATTGGAACATCAAATGCGATCATGCTATCAGAAATATATCCAGACAAAAGGATCCCCATATGGATCGGAAACTTATCCCTGGCGGCTGCGACAGGATATTTACGAATCGCAGGAGATAAACATTACATGTCAGATGTCATATGTGGTGGACTAGTTGGATATTCTATTGCACGAATGGTGCATAAAAGAAAAGAAATGAAAAGGGTCAATATAGGTTTAGGAACAGGCGCAGATCATTTGTCACTTAGCCTTACCCTCCGTTTATGACAGGATGGTCACAGATATAAAAAAAGGGGATAAAATCCCCTTTTTTATTATTTTCCTCCAAACCAGGACCAG
>CALCSS010000226.1 GCA_937893835.1 uncultured Fidelibacterota bacterium | reverse complement strand
TTGTTTGATGGCAAGATTACTGAAGATGTAGAATTGAAGTCCTCATGATCTTACTTTTCTTAGAGAATTTCAAGATTTCTCTATCTGCGGTTTTTGCCAATAAAACACGCTCTATCTTAACGGCCCTTGGAATTATCATTGGAATCTCGTCCGTCACGTTAATGGGAACACTTATATCAGGGCTTGACAGGTCATTTGAGAGTAGCATGTCGTGGCTAGGTAAAGATATTCTATATGTTAGCCGCTATGAATGGTTTAGTAGAATGGATTGGTGGGAGGTAAGAAATCGACCAAAGATGTTGCCAGAGTATGTAGACAAGATAAGGGAGAGATCACAATATGCCATGGCGGTAGCACCCGTCATGCAGCGAGGAGCTTCATTGTCACATGAGGATAAAGAAACACGGACAGAGATATTTGGAACCAATGAAGAGTACATGGCGACCATTAGTACTGATATTGCAAATGGTAGATTCTTCACAAGGAATGAAGATCGCTCTGGATCTAGAGTCGTTGTAATAGGAGACGGTATAAGCGAGGCTTTTTTTGGTGATCAAGACCCCATAGGTAAATATATAAAAATTGATAAGATGAAATTCAGAGTGATAGGAGTCCTTGAGAAACAAGGAAAGTTTTTGGGTCTTTTTAGTGTTGATAAGCAGGCTATACTACCATTTGGTGCATACAAAAGAATTTTTTCAAGAAGAGGTTGGATGAGACTAAGTGTAAAAGTTCCGCCTGAAAAATTAGAAGAGGGGCTTGATGAGATTACTTCTGTAATGCGTCATATAAGAGGACTTAGACCAAATGAAAAAAATGATTTTGCAATCAATCAGACAAAGGCATTTGAAGCACAATATAACACTCTAAAAATTGCGATTGGAGGTACCGGAGTATTCATTACTCTCCTGTCGCTGATCGTTGGAGGAATAGGTATAATGAATATTATGTTTGTTTCTGTGAAAGAACGAACCAGAGAGATTGGGGTCAGAAAGGCTATTGGTGCTACTAGTGGAATGATAATGGGTCAATTTTTAATGGAGGCAGTCACAATATGTCTTTTTGCGGGATCAATAGGAATTTTTCTGGCTTATGTAATTAGTTTCTTCATCAATATGTTTTTCCCATCTACCTTGCCTTTTGGATTATCAATTGCTGCCATGCTGATGAGTATGATGGTAGGTATTATTTCTGGGCTCATTCCATCCTATCGTGCGGCAAAACTTGATCCCATTGAATCACTCAGATATGAATAGAAAATGAAATCCAGAAATATAAAAAACATGCTAAAAGAAAGTTTTTGGATGGCAATCGATTCTATACGGAAAAATAAACTTCGATCATCCCTAACACTGCTGGGTATTAGCATAGGAGTTTTCTCTGTTATTGGTGTAATGACCGCTATTCGGACACTGGAATCATCAGTAGAATCAGGATTAAATGTATTTGCAACCAATACATTTGTCATCCAAAAATATCCTGGTATATCATTTAATGATAGGAAGTATAGAAAAAGAAAAAACATTGATTATACCCAATATGAAAAATTGAAAAATAGGGCTCAATTACCAATTTTGGTGAGTGTTTCTGAACAGTCATCAGTTCGAGATGTTAAATATAAAGATAGAACTGTAAAGAATAGTGTCGGGCTTATAGGTGGAGATGAAGGAACTGTAAGATGTTATAATACATATATTGCAGATGGTAGAAACTTTATCAATGAGGATATTCATCATATTAGAAATGTATGTATTCTTGGTATGGACGTAGTTGACCGGTTATTTCCCTTTGAAGATCCACTTGGCAAAAGAATACATATCGAAGGACTTGATTATATGGTCATTGGATTAACTGAGAGGCAGGGAGAATTATTTGGAGAGAGCAAGGATAATTTTATTGCGATACCAATCACTACTTATTTAAAGCGATTTTCAGAGAGATGGACAACATTGAGTATCGATGTTGAGTCCCAATCGGAATTAACTTATGAAAAAACCAAAGATGAGGTAATCGGTTTAATGAGGTCTATTCGTAAAGTCCGGCCTGAAGAGGATAATGATTTTGAAATTGTTACAAACACGGAAATGATAGAGCAATTTTCAGGCTTTACCAGTGGGATAAAATTATTTGCCTTATTTGTAAGCGTAATTGCTTTGGTTGTTGCTGGAATTGGAATCATGAACATTATGTTGGTCTCGGTTACCGAAAGGATAAAAGAGATTGGAATTCGCAAGGCAATAGGCGCAACAAAAAATGATATTTTAACACAATTCCTAATGGAAGCTATTTTCTTGAGTCAATTTGGAGGAATTGTGGGCATTATTATGGGTGTATCAGGTGGCAATATCGTTTCTTTCTTGTTCAAGATACCAGCCGTCATACCTTTTGATTGGGCTTTGATTGGGTTAGTGGTTTGCTCTGTTATTGGTATTGGATTTGGTATTTATCCCGCATGGAGAGCAGCGCAATTGGACCCAATAGAATCTCTTAGGTTTGAATAATTAAACAAATTGTCTTTGGTTCATTCTGTCCTTGTATCGCCTATGCAATTAAATTTCAATGTAGTCATTA
>CALCSS010000225.1 GCA_937893835.1 uncultured Fidelibacterota bacterium | reverse complement strand
AGTAATTGAGTCGCCACCACTCCAAAGTTATTGCCAGGATGGGAGGTCGCGGAAGGTTCATCAAGTGTATAACCTGCAACGCCGGACATACCATCATGGTCACCGATCATTGCCATACTGATCAACATTCTATCATTGTTGACCTCAAATATCTCCCAGTAATATTTCATAAAATCATCATCATTGGTATGAAGACCACCATTATAACCCGCCCAGTCCCCCATCAAAACATCTGCGTCCATGTAAAAACCAAGAGATGTACCTTTATAGTCAAATCCTTTGCCACGATTTAGCTTGGTACCATCGGGCATGATCATGGCCTCTCCACACTCTTGGTTACCATCCTGATCTAGGATGGGATTGCCGTCCTCATCCTCGGCACACCAGTCACCACTCTCGTTTCGCACCTTTACCGTCACAAACATGATATCCTCTGCATAGGAGACACCGTAGGAGTGGGCAGTTGCCTTTACCCTTAGACCCATGGGATAGCCGGTCTGTTCATAGTTGTCATTGGTATTGACATTATTTGCCCTGTGGGACCATCTATCATCAAACTCCATGTAAACATCCATGTCAGAGACAAATCTTCCAGGTACCTCTTCCCAGCAATTCGGGTCTTTTCTAGAGTACGAGCAGCCAGGTAGATTGACATTAAAGTCCTGCGACCACCAGCCAGGCCAATATGACTCTACAAGTCCTGTTGACATATTCATTCTGGTTGGCCAGGTATTGGAGTATGCTGAGTGCGCCAAGACAGGATAGGTATCATCGCCAGAGACCCAAGGCGTCGATCCAAAGACGTCACTTGAGTTGAATTCAGTCTGGTGTGAATTGGTTCGCGCCATGGTAGTAGCATGCCAATCTGTCTTGTAGTCAGTACTTATAAAATGGGATTCAGCAGAATTTGCCCCATAGTAGACATAGGCGTCGTCTTCGGTCCATTCTTCAAGGTCTTCACCATAGTCATAGAAATCAAATTGGTCCTCTCTACTGATCAGTTCAGGTCTGAGAGCCCAAGGATATATTAATCCAACTCTGGCAGTTGTCTTGTTAGGGTCGGAATCACCAAAGGTACTAATGATGATCTTCCTGTCCTCATGGTCAAAATAATACTGTTTGTCAGAGTTGATGGATTCAATAGAGGACTTTTCATTGTCAGGATTATAGCTTCCATCATCGTTGGTCGTTTCAAATAGGATACCCTTATAGGTAGTGTCACCATTGACCGGATACCAGTCATCGTATGCGCTTGGTGATTCCCAAATACTATAGATAGGAAATCCATCATCGTCCACCACGATCTCTAGATTCTCCCATGTGAAATGTGCTGTGCTCTTATGCCCTGGCAATGCACCAATGAAAGACACAGCTGGCAAATAAGAATACTCACCCCATATGCCAGAAGGATGGAAATCCCAATTAATGAAACTTCCGTAGTTTGTGATTGCACTCTTCACTCTGCCCTGGTCAATGAAACCCTTTGCCCTATCGCTCATAGGATTCGTGGGGAATGGATTGTCTCCTATCTTTGCAACTGCAGACCGTCTAAAGGGGTCAGGTGCAGACTGTTGCGTTTCCTTGAGGCTGCCATCCTTGGCGGACAATATGGCAGTGGTCAGAATAAAGATCGCAGTATATCTCAAAATATTAGTCAAAGTCTATCCTAATGAAAAAATTGATCTCTCGTGGAGATGAAAGCCTCCAAGGTCTATCATAATATGCGCTAGACTTATCAGCATAGACACCAGCACCATTGGGGTCGGTACCGGGCAATCCTACATAGTTGGTGTAGTATGTTCCTGGGTCATCGGGCTTGCCTGTCAATGCATATATGTCCCATGCATTTCGAATGTCGAGTAGGTTAAACAAGTTCAGTCCAAGGGAAAATTTATGCTTCATCATCATAAAATATTTTGAAAAGGAAAGATTGACATTCTTGTATGCAGGACCACGTTTTGAATTTGGATGTCTTGCATCCTCAGCAGGGTCCTTGCCCTTGAAGATGATGGGGGTATATGGATAACCGCTCTGATAGAATGCGGTCAGGCCCGCCTGAATACCAAATGGCAGGAATGTATAGAAGTAATAGGTCAGGTCGTGTGGACGATCATAATAGGCAAGATTCTCCTGACTAGGCGCATCTACATATTGACCGGTGATACTGGCCCAGGCATACTCACTGTTTGTCTTGGCTATTGAGTATGTATATTGCAACTGCGAGCCAAAGAAGGCCCAGCGCCACTCTAGAGTGAGATCGAGACCCTTCGCAGATCCATAGTCACCATTAGATGCAACCTGGTATTGATAGACACCCGATCTCTCAAATGTATATCGCGTCAACTGGTCCATGTCCCTTACCCATGCGCCAACAGAATAGGCCCAATGCTCTCCAACCTGAACATTGAAACTTGCACCATACTGCTGCGTCCTTTGTGCGTTCATCGTGGCGTTTCCTACTGCACCCTCACCTTCCTCAAATAATTCCTCTGGATCCTCTAGACTATTTGTGTTGAGGTAGACATTCTGGTAGATCGGATTCTGAAAATAAAGACCATAGTTAAAGGTAAATGTGGATTTGTCAGTGATCACGTGACTAAAACCTATTCTGGGGCTTATCTTGTATGACCAGTTAGAGTTCTTGAGCATGATCTTCTGCCTGGCTAGGCCTGCAATATCAGATGCCTCCTCTGTACCTCTGTCCCAAACATCATTATCATTTAGATCAGAATAGAACCAAGGACGTCCAGGGCTGAATTTTCCCAAAGTGTCAGACCATACCTGTGAGTTATAGTCTACCATATCGATCCTGATCCCATAGTTTATGACCATCCAGGGAACCTCAAATGTATTCTGTATGTAAGCTGAAAACTCCTCAGGTTCACGGAAATCATCCCACTTGCCATTATCATTGGCATCGGTATACTTTTCACCAGCATCCCATCTTCCATTATTCTCACCCGCGTCTGCCTCTTCGTAGCCCTCATCTCCTAGGACAAGTCCATCAGGACCAGTGTCTTGCCAATACTCAGCAAACGTCTGGATCTTTGCACCGGCTCCTAGCCATGGATATTTGACCTCATAGAAATTCAACTTATGAGACTTATAGTCAGCCCCAATTCTCACCTTCCACTTATCTGTCAACTGACTGGTGATATCAAATCGCAATTCATCAGTGATCGAGGTGGAGCTGGCGTAGAAGGTATCATGCCCTCCAAATGTCCTGCCCTCATCCCAAGCAACTCCTGTCACGTCCGGCATGTAGTAGTATGGATTGGGAAGGCCAGGAATAAAGCTAAAGTTATTAGGTGTCCCATAATAGCCAGGCACATTCTGCCACTGCAGTCTAATACTCTCGTAGTCATAGAAAGGCTCAAAATCCTCATACATCTCAGGCTCTAGCCAATAATCTCCATCCTTGTGCATAAGCTTCTTTATCAACTCTGGACCATCCCACTGACCATCCCCATCTAGATCAGTAAAATGCTCACCGGGATCCCAGACCCCATTTCCATTATTGTCATCAAAGTCCTCAGCCAACTCCCAATTCCAAAGTCCAGGCTCTGCACCATGGTACCAGCCACTTCTTTCATCTACATTAGTGTATCGAATCGTATCACCATCCTCGCCAATGGAATAAGGCACTACGAATTCATTTTCCGGGTCGGATATTTCCTTGTAACCAGCTGGGTGTCTCCACTCAAACCAGTTCGGATATCCATCCTTATCATTATCTCTCCACCTGACTCCCTGGAACTGGTCTTGGGTGAACCTAGACCACCTTAGTGTGTAGAAGGTGCTCTGTGTCAAAGAATGATTTAATTCAAGGTTGTACCTATAGGTATCACGGAAAAGTTCATTCCTGCCCTCATCCCAGTATAGATACCTAGGATTGAATGCTTGTCTATGATTTGCGACTTGCCAGTATGACCCGTGAAAACGGAGTTTATTGGTGAACTTATAACTGAGCTTTGCAAATACGTCCCAAGTGTTGTCAAAGCCAAAACCACGAAAGCCTGCGACATCGTCCCAAGGATACACCACATCCTTTTTGTTCTGCTGCAACACATCAAGGTCAAGGTCCGATTCATTTAAAAAGTACTTCGGCCCTGAGTAAACCTTATCGTCAAACTCATACACACTATACTTATCTTGGGTGGTGTACTGACCAGACACCCAGAACGTTAGTTGAGGGATTCCAATTATTGGACCACCAAGACCAAAATTATAGTCGTTATATCCACGATTTAGATCGTAGTTATTCGTTTCAAGATCATTGCCCAATGCAGAGTTGATCGCAGCACCAACATTACTGGTCTCATACCTGAAATGGTATTCGATCTCGCTGGCACCTGCTGCAGTATGCCAGTTGGACACAGCAGACTGAGCGTCACCATATTCTGCGTTAAACCCCCCAGGCTGCCAGTCAAACTGCCTGACCGCAAATAGATTGAGTCGAGTGCCAGACCCTATTGACCCAAAAATAGGATTTCTTAGATACATCCCATCCATCATATAGGCTATCTCACCTGACCTTCCACCCTTTACATGGATCTCTTCGATTCCTCGCTCCTCATGATCAGGTACTGATTTATTGCGACTCTCTACCTTTACTACACCAGATTGTAGAGTATATAATTCACTAAGGTCTCTTATGGGCAGTGACTGTATGGCATCCTTGTCGATAGTGATCTTTTTTGAAGTGGCACCCTTTTCCACTAACGGGCGAGTACCGACCACCTCGACCTCATCGCCCTCTACAGCGGCGACAGGTAATTTAAAATTGAGCCAGACCGTCTGGTCCATCACAACATTGACCCCGGTCATGGTCTGCTTTTGGTATCCCATCATCTGGACAACGACCTCATACTGACCAACAGGTATGTTCAAGATGATATAGCCACCATCCATACCTGCAGCCGCACCCACTCCAACGGCGGGCACATATATATTTGCACCTGGAAGCGGAGCGCCATCTGCGTCTGTGACCTTACCACGTATGGTACCATCCGTACCTGCCATCAATGCGGTGATAGTGAAAAGAACAGTGAATAAAAATTTATTTATCATTCGCGTCATTCGTCTAACTCCCTGAGGTCCAAGGTATGAATTCCACTTTGGGCGCTAATGTAGAATGGATCAAAATCAAATTCAGATCGGTCACCAACATCTTTCAGCGTTACGCTCTTGACAGGTCTTGTGAGTTTTCTGAACACATTATTTTCAGAGCTTATGTCAACTGACGTCAGCTCAATGCGGTTCAGTCCAACCCAAGCCTGATTCGTTGTATCGAGATAGCTATTGTTCTGTGTGTAGTCTGAATCATAGGGGTGCTCGGTCCAGCGTATGTATACCTCACTCTTCACGAGTCCCTTATTCTTTGCCAACCAAGAAATGGTCTTCTGTCCAAAGTCCACACCACTTCCCACCATGGTCATGGTCATATTCTGTGTGACCATAAAACAATCTGAAAAGGTCGTGTCTGAAGCTGGTTGGTCCATACTTGCCCTATGACCGGCAGGAACCACGATGCTTGCTGACTCGACCTGAAATGATTTTTCAATGAAGTATACCGCTATCTCCGTTGTATCGTAATAGGCCGTATCGACCATCTCACCATCTCTAAGATATCCATTTGATGTATAATAAAGAACCTCACTCTCCAAGTTCCTCTTGTGCCAGAACCCATCCTCAATGTCATTCGGACTAAAGTAAAACCCCACTGGCAAGAAATAGGATGGATATACGATCTGATTCAAATGATCGGGCTCATGAAATATGTGATAATTATAAAACCGTTCTGTCTGTCCGCCTGCGGTCTTAGTCCATTCTGATTTAGTGATATAATAGTCGTCTGGAGATAGCGATGAACCCGTACTGTTCACATGACCAACTTCTTCCCTTGTGAATAGAGTTATCAGGGAATCAACATCATCGGCATACTGTTGTTTCAGATCATAGAAGTCCACTTCCTCAATAACGTCAGTGTAAGTGGTCCCCCACCTATTGACCACATCATCCCCAAGATGAATTTCTAGCAAAACCTCTGGGCTACTTGGATCGGTCCAATCAACGATCAAATTATCTGGCTTGTCTCCAGTCAGATACAGCAATGTGTCACTCACGCCATCTGAATTCATATCCTTGAGAGAGTATTCTTCCTCCTCATCGTATATATTGTTTCCACGATCTGTGAAAGATTCACCATCCGAGTACGTTCCTGAACCATCGCCGTCTACGTATTCCTCTGCATCATCCCATTTATTATTGCAATTACGATCCTGGTAAGGCTCATCTATTGTATGGGTACCTGAAGAGTCAATGTCATAGTAAGGTTCTTGGGGATCCCATATACCATTTCCCCTATCAACAAATTCATATGCAACCGATATGGTATCATTGCCATCGAAGTCCTGTATGACATCATCACCGGCATCATATTCACCATTGTTATTGTTATCACTGTATTCGTATAGCACCTCATAGATGCCATTGCCATTATAATCAGCGATCGTGGTCTCTGAACCATCCCATTGACCATTGTCATTGCAATCGGTATTTGACCTGAATACAAGTGAGTCATCACTGAGTTGCTGCTTGATGAATTCAAAGGTGTTCAAAAACCTGATCGGATCGTCTGATATAAAGACATAGTCAGTATCATTCCACTCTGAGGAGTCAACAAACAACAGTCCATTATCAATAAAGGGTGTATCGACAACTGCCCAATATGCACTGACATCAAACGTGTCATTGTAAAAGAGCATGGTGTCTGACACAACCCAGTCTGAATTGACCAGTTTATATCTCTGTAAGATTGGCTCTGCCAATAGGTTCCATTCAAGTCTCTCCAAATTCTTAAACGGAGTGGAGGTCATTTGAATTGAATCATATACAACTGAGTCTGCAACCGATAAGGAGTCTATGTAGTGACGCTCCGTGAACTCTGCCTCATCTGATGGGGTCATTGAGACCAAATGATCGGGGAATGTCCTAAAGCTCATCCTAGTGGGATCCACACCAAAGAGACTGTAATAGTCTAGGTAGGTCTCATAGTTTGCCATTAGGTTTGGATTGTAGCGGAAGAATGACGCATCCACATCAT
>CALCSS010000224.1 GCA_937893835.1 uncultured Fidelibacterota bacterium | reverse complement strand
TAAGTACTGTAAATAAATTTCTCGTCGACAAATCTATTTTTACAATAGTTTTTAAATAGGTGATCAAAGATTGAATTAAAATCAAAAATAATAATTATACAAACTACCCTTCATTATTTAATAATTAATTACAAACAACATTATAAAAAAATTATGATCACATTATACAAATGTAAACTTAACTAAATATATAAAATAACGGGAAAATATATAATGTTGTAAATATAAACATCTCTTGTAATCTATCATATTTATAGAATAAATTTGACAAATTACTTTTATCCGAGGTAATCAATGATGTGGAGTCAATTTATATATAGGTCGCAATACCAATGCGTGTTCTTCATGCTAGAGCAACGCGTCTATTCACTATCCCAATCACCACAGGTCATATAATATGATCAAGGGTCAAAAAGAAATCATTCATATTTCTGATAAAAAGGTCATTAAGATTTACAATAGGCCGTTTACAAAACGTATCATAGAATGTTTCAATGATGATCCAAAAACTGCAGGTCAGATCGCTAATTCAATTTCTTTTCCAAAAGAAAAGATCTATTATCATTTAAAAAAACTCGTCTCCAATGATATACTCTATGTCACTTCAACAGATCTTGTAAAGGGAATTGAGCAAAAACTATTTTTACCTACCGCGAAACAATTCAAGATAACCAAAAAAGAAATAACTGGTTTAGCAGTAACAAAGGTTGACACAGAAACTGAAATCTCATCAGCCCCAATAACTGCAACTGAAAAAATTATCACTCAATCCAACGCTGATCCTAAAAAAAGGAAGATCAACGAAAGAAGAAGAAAAAATGAGCGTAGATCCACTGGAAGACGTGATATTGTCCAACGTAGGAAGTCTTCCAAAGAACCCTTCAAAGGAAACGAAAAAAGAATAAGAACTACTAGACGCAATACCACTGAACAAAGAAACAGTGGAACCCGTAGATACACAATAGATAGAAGATTCACATCCTCCGATCCAGAACAATCCACACATATTCCATCTCGTACAAAAGTTCAAAAGACAAAATCTATTAAGTACAAGAACCTGTTATTAAAACTCAATGGTGTTAATAAGGCCATGACATTTGTTCATTCAGGAGATTGTGTCACCTTCCTTCTATGCAATTTAAAAGGTGATGGTTTTGAGATCGAGCGGATCAATAATTATGTTCTTCCTTTCCAGTTCAAGGACCACAAGATCAACACCCTCACCGAACTCATCATAAATGTTTCTAACCAGTTCAATCAAAAAAATAAAAAGAGCCAGGTCTATCTTGCCATACATTCTGACAATTACCATTGTGAAATGACCTATGTCGCTTCCAAAGGGAAGAATAGTAAACTATTTGAAAAAGATCTTATTGAAACTCTTAACAGATCATATGATCTTAATGACGAACACAGTATCTATGATTTCATATCCTATCCAAGACAAGGGAAAAATGCCACGGTATGCATATCAAACAAAAGAGATCAGATAAGAAGAGACTATTCTGAACTCCTTGACGCTGGACTGCAACCCCGTTATAACACCTCAATACCACATATTCTCAATAATATTTACACATACTATAATCTGGACCAAAATGATGAATATTCACTCCTTATATATATAGATAGGGAAAAAACCCATATAGTATTTTCAAAGTCAGGACAATTATTCGAATCCAGGGAATTTAATAAGGGGCTTAATTATTTTGCTGATGCCTTGGCAGAAATGACACTAGCCAATTCAAGCGCCGAAGAGGCAAGGGACCACGCACTTCATTTTTTGTCTTTTTATGGTCTTGGTCCGGAAACCTCAGATCTTACCATTCAAGAGGGTATTCCCTTTAAGAAGGCAAAAACAATTCTTGAACATCTTTCTATTAGCTACATTGATGAGATCAAAGATTCGATCTATTACTTTGAAAAGATTTTACTACATGATGGTTTTTCTGAGCAGGTCATTAGCCAAATATTCATCTGTGGAGTAGGGAGCCACATCAAGAATCTCGATGAGGTCATCAGCGACCATCTCAGAATGGATGTTAATAACCTTTCAGAATACAACACAGCATATCTCCAAGAATCAAAAGAGGATAGTGGACCGTTTTTTGAGCGATTAAGAACGAATGGTCTTTTCAAAAAGAAGGAGGGAGCAGAATCTGAATTAGACTTGATAAAAAGGAAAATAAATGAACATGAGAAGGCCATCGAATCAGCCCAGAGTCCAGAAAGTGCAAAATATCGTCTAACACGAATTGAGATGGAGAAAGATTCAAAACTAAAATCAATTGAATCTGCTAATAAAAAATTGCTAAGCGCGTCTAAGGAATTCAAACACATAAAAGATGAATATGTTGCTGGCCAAGAAGGCCTGAAATCTGACCTCAGTTCTGTTACCGCATTATTGGAAGAAGAGAGCGACCTTCTCATACAAAAATATAAAGAGCACGAGGAGATTGGTATTACCATTTCTGAAATGGAATATGAATCAGATCGTTCCAAGAATAAAGAAGATAAAGAAAGGCAAAAAACAAAAGGGAAATATCAATCACGGGTCAAAAGTGCAGCACGTTCACGTGCAAAACTAGGAGATGATAAAGATAGTTTAGATCAGGACATAGATGATCTCGGAACAACCATATTGAAACTTGAGGAGTCACTCCATCAAATAAACCAAAATATTGAAAATGGTAAGGATGAGGTCTCTGTGTTTGAATATTTAAAAGATTCAATCCAGGCAACCGCCAATACGTTCAAACGTTCTTTCCTTGATCATCTCCGATCGGTTGAGAATCTTACAAAAGAGGATCTCAACACCCTTCAGCGATCTGGTTATCTTTTAACACAGAATACAAAACGGATAGATGAGATAAAGGATTCCTTTGCAGCAATAGTATCTGGTGATATCAATATTGATACTGCAATGATCATAGACGGAGATGATGGACTGGAGATAAGGGAAAAATTATTAAATATTTTGGCCTTGGTCCTTGAGGCCCCAGATAACCTGATTCATTTAAAGAATCTTACAGGTTCGATAATAAAAATAAATGAATCTCAAGATGATCTGTTGGAAAAAAATACGCAGATCATCAATCAGACCAGACAGGCCAAAAGAACCATTAGAGAAAAACAAAAATCTCTTACCGCACTAAATAAAGAAATTGATGTTCATGAGAAAGAGGTCAATCGGAAGATCAATGATCGTCAAGAAGAGATCGATATGTTGAAGTATGTGAGAGACACTATCGAGATGATACATGACCTTCAACATCATTCAATTCTCATAAAGGAATTAAGACCACAAAGAAAGTCACATGATGAGGACATAAAAGGCATTAAAAGCAGGATGATACGGTTGAATACTCTTCTTGAATCATGTGAAAATACTTTTGAGCATCTTGAACTGGAGATGGCAGAGCTAGAGAAGATCTTTGATCAGGATAAAAAGGCATTGAGTGAAAGAATGAACACTCTTGGAGATGAAGAAGAGACCACAAAGAAAGAGTTGGATGAGAACGAGGAGAACAAAGCCTCAATTATAGAAGAAATGTCCAATGGGTCTGTATATATAGAACAATTAGAAAAACAGGTCATTTCCAAGAAAAAGGAAATAGAAATATTAAATGAGGATAAGACCCCACTTGTTGAAGTACTTCAATCTGATAGACAAAAAATGATCAATGAATTTGATGGTCAGATAAAGAAATTAGATAAAGAGGAAGATCAAAAAATATCAGAGTCAAAAAGATCAAAGTCGGTAACAATAGAGGCTTATTTTAAAAAAGAGATCACAGAACTAGAAAAGAAAGGTCGAGCTATTGATAGTTCTCTAAAAAAAGCTAAAAAAGACAAGGATCGTGCTAAAACTGAAAGAGAGAAGGCACATTCATCTCTTACCGAAAATAAAAAGAAGAACATGCCAAAGATAGCTGATCTGAACAAACAGATCAATGAATGGCAGAAAGATCTAAATCAAGGCAGAAGATTTCAGGATAGGCTTGATGTTCTCGAGGAACAAAAAAGAGAATGGGATGAACAATTATACAATGAAAGAAAAAACATCAATGATCAGATAGCTACGCTCAATGACACCATAGAGAGAAAGAGGTCGAACTCATATATCTTGTTTTTAAAGGATGGTTTAAATCGTTTCAAAAATAGTGGCGATGCAAATGAGATCGCAAGATCCATGGCTGAGGAAAGCATATCAATGGACATGGACGAGATAAAGAAGTTAGAAAAGGACCTCGAAAATTTCATAGGTCGATATGAATCATTTATGACACGATATAGAAAAAGTCATCGAAATGTGCTGGTGAAATTGAGACCGTATGGTGGGAGAAAGAAGACCATAGTCTTAAAAATGCAAAAGGCTAAGGAGAAAGTACAAAAACTGGAATCTATGATTCGGTCATACGTCAATAAGGTTGATGAAAAAAATGAATATTTAATAGATAAACAAAACATATTTAATGAGATCAGTGAACATGTGAAAACAAGCCGCTCTGATATAAAATATGAAATTCAAAATATCCCCAATAAGAAAAAGCGGGCAAAGTCAGACATTGATAGAAGATTAAAAGAAAGGCTAGGTCGAATTTCAGATAAGAGATCTGCACTAAATGATGAGAAAAACAAGAGTCTACAACTGCTGGATAACGCTTTTGTTAAGAAAGATTTGATCGTAAAGATAAGTGCCGCAGAGGATAAGATGATCTTTTACTTCAATGAGATCGAGAAGACAAAGGAAAAGATCCAATTACTACTGCAGGAAGAAAAGAGGCTATCAAGATCCGGGTCTTTGTTAGAGGTCAGGCTTGAAAAGATATTTAAAAAGCATGATCAAAATCAGATCACAGTATCCCGAAAAGAAGAAAAATTCAAAGACAAAAAAATCAATTTGACGAAGAAGACAGAGTCGAACCGTAGCGAGTTCTCCATTCTACAAGAGCAACTCCTATCACTGGATCAACAAAAGGATGAGGTCATTACCAAATTAGAAAAGGTCGAAAAGGATTATGGGGTATCCAACGATGCCATCAAGGAATTAAAGAAAAACATCAAAGTTCCCTCTGATTCAAAAAAGAAAAAAACAAGGCCCAATAGAAAGGAACAACTACGCTATTTATCGCAGATGGAAAAGGATATGACTGTAAGTGTAGAAAGATCAGAGCGTATGATAAAAGATCTTAATATTTTGATCGATTCTATGAACAATGAACGCTCCGACCTTGAAAGCTCTATCAGTTTATTGGAGAACGACCTTGAGTATTATGATAGTGACCTTTCACGGATAAAGATCTTAATTGAGAATAACAAAGAACATTTGATCAAGATATCTTCCGATCACCGACAATCATTGAATGGCATATCCAATGTCAAGGAACTATACCCACCATCTAAGATCATGCTAAACGACCGAATAACCAATCTTTATACACTCTTAGAATTAAAGGCAAAGGATAGGAATACGCTTGACGGGCAACTTGATGAGATGCAAGAGGAGTTGAAGAATAAGCGTGTGGAAGTGGCCATGCTAGATCAAGAACTCACCAAGATCAATGAAGAGATGAAAAATGCATTGGAGAGTTCTTTCTATGAGCAAGACGAAAAGGATGACACATGGAAATGGGAAATTGCAGAGCATAAGATGAATAGTTACATGGACCTTGCCCAATTAAAGACCCAATCAAAAACATTGTTCAATTCAATCATAGAAACTGAGAAAGAGATAGCCAAGTTTAAAAATCAAAAGACATCCATTCTAAATGTCATATCTGAGAAAGAAAAGATCAGTCATAAAAAAATAAAAAAAATGGAAGAGACCTGCACACGATTGGAATTACAGATCACCAAGGAGAAAAATGAGTTGGATGGGTTGGAGCAAGAGGTCAAGCAACTTACAGGATTGGCATTTAATTATGGGGATCGCATTGATGTTCTTGAACAAGAGTTAAAGGATTTTAGAGAAAAACAAACAGAACATGAACTTGAACTAAAAGATCTGGATCGTTCATTGGAATCCATTCAAGACAGGTCAGATAAGATCATAAAAAGAAAACGGTCGGTCAAAGGAAATTCCATTCAAATAGATTATATGGCAAATCTTGGTCTACTCATGGATCCGGGCCAGCGACTTAATCTTCTACCTAGCAGTCACAAGAAGGATTTCAAGTATTTTAGACCTAACCAAATTCTCCAAAATGCGATACTGGTCCTCATAACTGTTTTTTCAATTGGGTCATTTGTCCAGCGATCAAGAATTGAACCATTAGAATCCATGCTGCCTGTGAAACAGTCAGAATTAAGTCTGTTGAAGATGCGCCAAGATATGAAGGATGTTGTTATTGAAAAGAATATGGTAGCAGATACATTCAGCAAGCTGATAAAGGATGATAGGACGATGTCCACAGAGATGGTCTCAACGCTCAAATACCTTAGCCAGGCTATTCCCATGGATTTCAAGGTTACTGACATCACTCTTGAGAAACATCAGACAGGAGAAATTTCAAATAAAGAACGCTCTGATTATTCTGAGATGTCAATTAGCCTAGGTGGTTTCTTTGATCAAAACCAGAACAAGGCAACAACGTATGTTGAAAAACTGGTAAAGACCCTCAATGATACAAAACAATTCAAAAACATTGTTGTAAGTAAGGCCAAAAAGTTATCAGGGAATAGAACAGGTTATCAAATGAGGATCATTCGATAGGTTACCATGAATCAAAAAATAAAATATTACACTCTATTATTAATAACACTGACATTGGTCATGGTCTATTTATTTGATGCTCGTCGTATTAAAAGTAAGGTCAGAAAGGTCCAGGTCTCCATCAAAGAGATTGATTCAAAACTTGTATCGGGATCGACTGTTCTAACTGAGATGAATCAGGTTAGAGATGATCTTTTAGATAATAAGGAGGTCTTGGGATCAATAAAAGTATCTGGCGATCAATTAATGAATGAGCTAAGCCATTTAAAAGGATTGGCAGATGAAATGGGGATTGATATCAATGACATAGAGATAGACCCAAGGAATACCTTCCCAGTCTTCGAGAAAAACAATATGAGTGACCAGATACAACTGGAAAGGCAGTCAGTTAATTTTACCCTATCGGGTAATTTTATTGAAATAGGAAAGTTTATCGATGAAGTACAGAATAACCATTCAATGTTTCAAATACAGTACTGCTCTATTGGTTTGGATAGTCTAGATCCAAATGGTGTTATTGCTCAAATGGGGTACCTAACCTACGGTGGGCCAGATCTATGATAAGAGAAAAAACAATAATTCTAGCAGTCGCTCTTGTCATATCGATTGTCCTTTTCGAGGCTTTATCCATTTTTTTGACTGACCAGGACTCTTTTATAAGGGCTTCAGTTAGTGATAATAAACCAATTGACAGAACAATAACTGGAGATATGAAAGATGATACTTCGCCACAGCCACTACAAATCGTTGGTTGGGGTGACGATATCTTTTATGATAGAAGCAATATCTACGATAGCTGGTTCAAATTAACTGGGATCACTCAATTTCAAGATGGCTATAAGGCAATCATAAATGGTGAAATTGTACATAAGATGAATCGAGTAAGAGGATTCAATGTAAAAGAGATCACAAAAAATAGAGTGGTATTGGAAAGAGATCAATACAGCGTAACACTTAAACTGGAAAAATAAATGAAATACTTATCATACATTTCAAAAATATGTTTTTATCACTTTATCTTGTTGGTATGCATGGTACAGGCACAGGGGTCTAAGTATAGCCTGTTCCCACCCACACCTGTTTTAAATGATGTCTACATTCAAGATAATGAGGAATCATATATGCTTGTCATGGAATTTAGTGGAGCAAATTTTGATTATATCACCAATGAGACATTTGCACCTCCTAGTCTTTCGTTGCTGTTTAAAAATGTGAAATGGGCAAAAGGCAACTTCACAAAAAAATGTGAACAGGCACCTCTTTATCAATACTCCATAAACGTTCCTAGAAATGTCAATCAAAAGGAACTAGGTGATAGATTAAAGCTAAAATTAGATTTTACAAGAGTTCCTGAATATAGTTTAAAACTTGAGCCTGGAACAGGGGGAGTGAAAAAGCATACCCTGAAGATCATATGGGACAAGAACAATGTCAAAAAGAGTCCAAAAAGATATGCTTCTTCAACAAAAAGACTTCCTCCTTCTAGGGTTAACTTGAGCTTTCAAGATGCAAAATTGGTAAACGTAGTACGAATGTTGGTATCAGAGGACAATCTCAATTTGATCATGGGAGAAGATGTATCCGGGCGTGTCACAGTTAGCCTTGAGGATGTATCTCTAGAGACAGCATTGGATGCTATACTCCACGTGAATAATTATGAATGGTTCATACAAGACAATATTATAATCGTTCAGCCAACGACGACAAAAAAAGTGATGAGTGGAGAATTGTTGACCCGGATGTTTCGTCTAAACTATGTCACTGGTACCATAGCATTAGAGGCTGTGAATGAGGTTCTAACTGCTCGTGGGAAAATAAGAGCACTTTCATCAACAGCCTCAACAAATCTTGAACCAGGAGACAAGGATATACTATTGGTCACTGATCTGCCCAATAATTTCTCGCTCATTGAGGGTGTTGTGAGGTCCCTAGATATCAAAAGTGATCAGATCAATATAGCCGTCAAATTTGTAGAAACTGCGCTAAGGCATGATGAGACCATTGGAATTAACTGGGACCTAAGAGAACAGATGAGTCTGATAAAAAGCCTTGATACGGATACTTTGTCAACCTTCGATCTAGGTTATGTGACAATGGGAGATCAGACCATGAACTTTGCGACACTCAGTAGGCCAGTTGTGTCGGCAATTCTATCTCTTTTGGCAAACGATGGAAGCACGAAGTTGCTACAAGAGCCACAGGTAACGACAATGAATAATTCTCCTGCAAATATTGTTGTAGGAACAACAATCCCAGTATTGGTTCCTCAGGGAGAGGGAAGCGTCTTTGGTACAAATCCTTACACCTATGAAGATCAACACATAAATATCTCTCTAGATGTATTGCCAAGGGTAAACGAAGACAAGGTGATCAGTATGAAGATCGATGCAGTTGTTCAGGATATCATTGGATTTATCGGCAATGATCAGCGGCCGATGATCTCAACTCGATCCACCAATACCACGGTAAGAGTTAACAATGGGGAGACACTTTTGATCGGAGGCCTCATTTTTGATACTGCAGATGAGGTCAAATCCAAGGTTCCGCTGCTAGGTGACATACCACTAATCAAAAAGTTATTTAACTATAGTAGTAAAGACAAAGAGCAACGAGAGCTATTGATATTCATAACACCAACGGTCATAGCAGGCGATGTTTAAGGGAGATATGAAGATGAACAAACTTTACAAAAAATACAGTATCTCTCTCACCGCTCTTATCTTTTTTGTTAATGGCATTATGGGTCAAGATTTCTTCTTTGGCAATAATAAACCAAGTGCTGATGCAGGAAAAGATATTAAAGCTCTTTCTGGAGAAACAATATTTTTGGATGGATCACGATCATTTGTTGGTGATGGGTCAAAAATAAAATATCATTGGATCTTTGCCCCTGGTCTAGTTATCAAAAGCGAAAATGATTTCTCATCTGCTATATCTATTGAGACCTACGGCAGCAAATATCTAAAGAGTGTCCAGTCCCACAAACAGGTACTGAAGGTTACGATTTCTGATAATGACCCAGGAACAAAGTTAGAGGTTGTTCTTAAGATAAAGGATCGTATTGGCTTTGAAGATAGGGACACATTACTGGTTGAATATTCTTCTCCAAAGGCTCCGGCAGATACCCTGGTTTCGGCATTGCCCCCAACCATAATAGAGCCATCGCCCAATACAACTGATCCTATTGAAAACAACACAAGTCTTTCAGGCGTCTTCATACAAGGTTTTGCAGATAATAAAGTGAACAAGGTAGATGTACAGATCATCAATAGTATTATTATGGATCAGATCAAGTCCATTGGCTTTGACTATACGATATTCCTAGCAAGAGATATAAGACCAAACAATAAACCAAAAGGTTACAAAGATGAGTGCAATACAGACCTGTGCATAGCACAAAATGCAATGGTCTTTAATGCCAGATATGTTCTTTCCTGGAATTTTGCACAAGCAGAAGACAAACTTTCGTTAAGGGTCTTCGAATCCATCGATCATGGAAACTTGATAGATGAGGACATCATCATTGGCCCATATACACAAATGAATGAATCAGGCATCTATGGTCTGGAGCCAGCTTTGCGGTCAGGTGTCTCCAAGCTCATGGGTGCAAATAATTTTAAAAAGGATATATCCATCGTCGACAGATTACTTATGAAAAACGAGAGTCTGATATCGTATGGAAAATATCCGCTTATGTTAGGCGCGGCCTACCTTTTCATTGACAAGGTATTTACTGGAGATGCAAGTGAGCCTGAACCAGAGATGCCTCCAGGATTCCCACATGACTAAAGAATTAATAAAAATAAATGTGTTTGCACACAACAGGAGATTAATATGAAGAAATTCATTCTTATCCTAATTCTGTTTTCAACAATAGGCTATTCCCAAAATAGATTTGGGAAGAAGAACATATCTGGCAGTGTTCAGAAAAATGTTGCGAATCAAATGGAGAACACCAATACTGTATCCGTTCCAAGGCGCATATCCTACCAGGGTCTTATTACAAAAGCCGATGGCAGTCCAACTGATGATGGAAGTTATGAGGTACTATTCAAAGTTTTTGGATCTGCAGATGGCGGAGAACCTGTATGGTCTGAGAACCAAGAGGTCACAGTCAACAATGGCATTATCAGTACGATACTTGGTAATACGAATCCATTCACCGTAATCCCTCAAGAAGCATTTCTAGAGTTAACGGTCGACGGGTCAACATTGTCACCTAGGCAGGTACTCACATCTGTATTCTATTCTGTATTATCGGATACCGCTGATTATGCAAGAACAGCTGACTATGATGAACTCAATGACCTGCCAGATCTAAATGTCTATGTCTTAAAAGATTCCCTGGAGAGTTATACCACTAGTTCAGATCTCTATGATACCTTATCTGCTTATCAGACGATAGACTCAAATCTGACTGATTTGGTCGAAGATGGGATTCTATCTGCGAGCAAGGTAGAATATGGAATTTCCTCAATTGGTGATTCTGGCCAAACGTGGATATCTGATGGTGATGGTACTGGTACATGGGGAAATCCAACGGCAATAGCAGCCGATGATATCGTCATTGGTGACGGTAATATTTCCATCCAGACAACAAATGGTGGGATAAGCATTGTACCATCAGATGGGTCTTATATCGAATTTGATAGTACCTTGACCATTGACGGGAATCTTTTGGGTCTGGTAAATGATAACGACCTTCTGACCTTTTCACCAGATACTTTGACGGTAAGAGGTTCTGTGATGGCCTCATCTATTGGAGGTGTTGCAGTCTTGGATGAGGACGATATGGCGTCAGACTCAGAAACTCAATTGGCAACACAGCAATCCATAAAGGCCTACATAGATACAAAGCAAGATTCTAATGAGGACCTGGAGACAATTGGATCTCTTGAACATGCTGATGGTAATTTCATTGTTTCTGATGGTACAGAATGGACAGTTGAAAGTGATTCGGTTGCTAGGGCATCACTAGGACTTGGTAGCATAGCCACGCTTGATAGTGACAATATGGATATCAATGGTGGAACGATAGATGGTTCTATTATTGGATCTGAAAATCCACAGACTGGAAATTTTACAACAGTACAAGCCCAATCAAGAGCATATGTAGGTGATATGACCATTGATAGTGGCACCATTACATCTGAAAGCGGTGCTATATCATTTTTAGATAATAACCTAACAACAGATGGTACCATAAGTTCAGGCTCAGGCTCTACCATAGGCAACCTGACCCTGGAAGATGGTTCTATATCAGCCGCCTCTAATGAAATAGATTTTGGTGATGATGATCTATCTACCACTGGAACACTGAGCACAGGAATAGCAAACTTAAGCTCAGGGTCAACCATCGGTAATCTGACATTCACCGATGGTACCATAGCGTCCGATTCGGATGATATCTCATTTGGAAGTGAAAATCTTTCTACAAATGGTACCTTGAACGCCGGTGTATCGACTTTTTCATCTGGATCTGAGATAGGTGATTTGACTCTGGCAAATGGATCAATAACATCTTCATCTGATGTAATAGATTTTGGGAATGATGCTCTATCTACTACAGGCACCTTAAGTACGGGTACTGCAACTTTGGCAACGGGTTCAACAATCGGGAATCTGACCCTAGCGGATGGATCAATTACAGACTCAAATGGGTCGATATCCTTTGGCGATGAGAACTTGGCCACGACAGGTACACTGAGCACAGGCACCGCAACTTTTGCCACAGGATCAACAGTAGGGAATCTTACTCTGGCCGATGGCTCCATCACTTCATCATCTGATGCAATTGATTTTGGAAACAGTGCTCTAACTACTGGTGCAACCATAATGGCAAATTCATTTACTGGAGATGGTTCAAGCTTGACTGGTGTCGAAGCATCATCCATGGGAGTGTTGGCAGGAGCTTCACCCATAGTTTTGGAAGGAGAATCAATAAACGATTATGAGACGATACTTGCTGTTGAAGACCCGACCATTGTTGACAAAACAATTACTTTCCCAAATGTAACAGGCACGATCATTACCACAGGAAATGAATCTGCCATAGATGAGGTAGGGACCATAACCACTGGTGAGTGGCAGGGTACCGCTATCGCAGATGCCTATGTGCCGAATGACATTACTCTATCTGGGGCGACTAT
>CALCSS010000223.1 GCA_937893835.1 uncultured Fidelibacterota bacterium | reverse complement strand
ATCAACCAAATATGTCAGTGAACAATTTTATGAGGATTTTTTGAGCGATGATCACCCCTTGGATGGTAACACGGTCATTTTTCCATTGGAGACCCTTCCGGAGACATACATCTCAGACTTTAGTCTATCGAGAATGATTATGGGTTATGATCTCTCGCTAAAGATCAAGAACATGTTTGATAAAGATTATGTATTGATCCAGCATTATCCTATGCCTAGAAGAAATTTTGAACTATCAATAACGAAACCGATTAAATAAAGGAATCACCCATGAAAAGAATCACCGCAGTAATAATATCCACATTTATTATAATGTTAATTTCTTGTGAAGATAATGAAAGTAACCCAGAAACAGGGCTACCTGAATCTGGTGCAATATCAGGCAATGTGAATTTTAGTGGTACTTGGCCAGACAGTGGCGATGTATTGATCACATTGGATACAGCTTACCCACCGCAGGGACCTCCAGCAGGTTTTGCATACATAACTAGTGATGAAGTATCAAATGGGGTATATAGTTATAGATTTCCCAACTTATCTTTTAGAGCTTATGAGGCAATGACTGTCACGTATTGGTCTCTCGGTTATTCTACAGCAGGATCAAATTATAGTTTGATAGGAAGTTTTATTGATACCCTCAATGTCACTCAAGATGATCCAGAGTTGATGATAGACATAGATGTCACATTTGATTGATCTATAAATTTTTGAATATTGGATAGGGAGAAAAGTGAATGGATATTCATTCCAATAGAATTATTCGTGCATTCTGGCTTGGACTTGGACTGTTATTATCATTGACCGGTCTGATAGGCATCATTGTCCCAGGTCTACCGACCACACCCATAATGATACTTGCAGCGGCTTGTTTTTTCAGGAGTTCAGAAAGATTATATAATTGGGTTCTGGATAACAAATTTTTTGGAAAGCATGTCAGGAACTATCGAGATGGGAGGGGGATGCCCATAAGGGCAAAGAAAATGGCAATCCCTCTTATATGGATATTCGTATCGATCTCAGTATT
>CALCSS010000222.1 GCA_937893835.1 uncultured Fidelibacterota bacterium | reverse complement strand
GTTAAAGTCTGTAATACATCCCTAGATCTTGGCCCTTGAATTGCCAATAGACCCATTTGGTTGCTAATATCTTTTAATTTTACATGACCATCTAAATTTTTATTAAGCCATTCTTTATTTTTTTCAATATTATTAGCATTAACAACCATCATAAATTTTTCTTCATCTTTATATAATAATAGGTCATCCAAAATTCCTCCGTCATCATAACACATTGCGCTATACTGTACTTGACCGACATTTAATAATCCTACGTCATTTATTGTCATCTTTTGAAGAAAATTTTGTGCATCAGTACCTGATATAATGAACTCACCCATATGGCTTACATCAAACAAACCAACCTTTGACCTAACCACGCTATGCTCATGATTTATCCCATTATAATAAGTAGGTAGTAGATAACCACCAAAGGATACCATATTACCTCCAAGCGATAGATGCATATCGTAGAGAGGTGTTTTCAATCCTTCCATCTTTAATTCTCTATCCAATCTTTGAAAAGAGAAAGACCTTCTTGAATCTCTATCTTACTAATACCTGAATATGCCAAACGAATATATTGTTCATCTTCACCTACCTTTGGAGTTCCAAAATGATTTCTAGTACAAAATGAGACACCAGTATTTCTCAAAGCATCTATTCTAAATTTATCTATATCATCATATCCTTTGTTTTTCATAGGCTCTGATACATTAACATATAGATAAAATGTACTCTCTGGTCTTGACAAAGAAAATCCAGATATGGAATTCAAGGATTCTACACAGAGATCTCGTCTATCTTTCAATTTGGATAATATTAGGTTTGCATCACTATCAATATCTAACATAGTCTCAGCCAATGCACATTGTATGAAATGATTGGTGCAAGATTCATCATTAATATTCAATCTAGCAATTTGCCTTATCATTTCTTTCGGTCCTACAGAAGCACCAATGCGCCAACCTGTCATAGCAAATCTTTTTGAAAAAGTGTACAAAATAACTGTTCGTTCTTTCATTCCCGGAATATTTGCGATAGACAAAGGAGGGTCATCTGAATATCTTATCTCATAATACGCATCATCGCTTAACACCCAAAGATTATTCTCAATGCAGAGTTCTGCTAGCGACTCCATTTCTTCCTTTGATGAAGATGCACTAATTGGATTTTGATAATTATTATAAATTAATGCAATGGTATTTGGTTTAATGGATGAACTTAATTTTTCAATATCAATAGCAAAACCATTTTGAATCTCAGTATAACCATAGGGGATTGGAATTCCTCCTTGATAGCGTATTTGAGATTCATATATTGGGTACCCAGGATTTGGATACAATACTTCATCACCTCTATCAATTACACTGGCAAGAAATTTCCAGATTGTTGGTTTTCCTCCTGGTTGTATGACCACATTTTCAACATCATAATCTATACTGCGCTTAGAACCTACATCATGAGCAATTGCTTCTCTAAGTTCAATGACTCCTTCTGATGAGCAATATCCATTTTTACCATTATTCATAAATCTATTGGTTGCTACACGTATAATTTCGGGAGTTTCCATATTTATATCACCAAGATGAAATGGATAAACCTTTCTTCCTTTTTCAGACCAAGATCTAGCCTCTGCAGATACTGCAAATGCTGTTTCAGTACCAAGGTCATCTAGCTTTTTACTAAACCTCATCAGGACATCAATAATTTCAATGCTTTTTTAATCACAGATTCCAAATCACCCTCTAGTTCATTATTCTTTTCAAGTTCCGTGCATACCTTACTTGCATGAGTTTTCTTGTAACCAAGTGCAACTAATGCATAAACAGTATCATTGAAAATTTGAGTATGTGAATCATTCAATTCATTAAAACCAAGAGAAGATTCTTGAGATTTTATAAATTTTTCTTTTAACTCAACAATGATTCTCTTTGCAGTTTTTGCCCCTACACCTGGTACACTGGTCAATGCCGCAACATCTCCATTAATAATCCTATCTTTCAATATCTCAGGTACTATACCAGATAAAATAGTCAATGCGAGTTTTGGACCAATCCCACTAATTGAGGTTAATAGATGAAAGGCATTTCTTTCAATAGAATCAAAAAAACCATAGAGGTCTAAAATATCTTCCCTTACATGCAAATAAGTAAGTATTTGAATTTCGTTACCACTATTAGGCAAGGATTGTAAACCATTGATTGACATATTGACTTTATATCCGACACCACCAACCATTATGACAGTGTATGTAGGGTGTTTTTCTAATATTTCTCCCTTTAATTGATCAATCATAAGATCTACTCTGATTTATATAACATAACCCCACGGCCATTGCATCTGAGACATCTAATGGTCTTGGTGGCTCTTTTAATTTCAAGATCTTTGTAACCATATATGAGACCTGTTCTTTTGATGCAGCACCATTCCCACATACAGACATTTTTACCTTTCTAGGTGCAAATTCATAGATTGGGATATCTGCCTGCGCTGCTGCAAGAATGATCGATCCTCTTGCCTGCCCCAAAATCATCGCAGATTTTACATTTTTACTATAAAAAGTATCCTCAACTGCTAGGACATCAGGAGAAAACTGATCTAGTAACTTATTGACTTCTTCAAATAAATAATTAAGTCTTTTAGGTAAGCTATCCTTAGGTTTAGGTTTTATAGTACCATACGCAGACAATGATGATTTTCGTCTATTTGTATCAATAATGCTAAATCCTGTTATACCTATGCCTGGATCAATGCTAAATACTCTCATTTTATAACTCTGCTAAACCTAGATTTAAGATAATTCAAAATTAGTATATAGTTTATTGACATCATCATTATCATCTAATGCATCCAATAATTTAAGCACTAGTTCAGATTCTTTTTCTTCCAATTTCTGATTTGTTTTAGGAGCCATTTCAATCTCTGCTGATTTTATGTCATACCCAAGATTCTCTAATATATCTCTAACTTCCATCAAACGATCTGGTGTAGTTGATATAATATAGATATCTTCATTTATTTGAAAATCTTCTGCTCCTGCCTCTATGACTGCCTCAAAAACAACATCTTCCTCTCCTGAAGTAGATGATAGAACTATTTGGCCTTCTTTTTCAAACATCCATGACACACTACCACTCTCTCCAAGATTACCATTATACTTAGATAAAATATGTCTTATTTCCGCAACTGATCTATTTTTATTATCAGTAATCACATCCATTAGAATAGCAACTCCTCCCGGTCCATATCCCTCATATGTGATTTCTTCATAGATCACTCCTTCGAGTTCTCCAGTGCCTTTCTTTATTGCACGTTCAATCTTATCCGCAGGCATATTATTTGATTTTGCATTAGAGACAGCCTTACGTAATCTTGGATTTGTAGCTGTATCCCCTCCTCCTATACGAGCAGATATAGTAATCTCCTTTATTATTTTTGTAAATATTTTACCACGTTTTTGGTCTTGTGCACCTTTTCGGTGTCGAATATTTGCCCATTTGCTATGTCCTGCCATAGTTGAATTATTTTTATATAGCTTTGTAGCTATCTACTCATTTTAATATCAGCTAGGGATTTTTGTTGAATTCTGCTCTTAACAATCCAAATCTTCCTATAACCTTTCTTTTTCAATTCGGCTTTAACCACTTCTGCTTGTTCTCTTGTTACAAAATTACCATATCGAATCTTGTATAATGGTGCATCAAAATCCAGATAAAGGGAATCTGTTAAAGAACTACCATATTTTCTCATAACATTATTTGCCTCATCTACTCCAGAAGATTCAAATAATTGTAGCCTGAAGCCATCACGAGTTGCAACTCGTACATTCTTAAGCGAGTCAATCATCTTTAATTGAGATATTCCAAATATTTTATCTATTACCATAGGCGTTTTTGGTATTGGGTCTCTTACTTTGCTCATGTCAAACCAAAAGAGTGAGTCCTGTGAAAATAGATTATTTTGAAACAATAATATCAATACTACTATTCTCATTTTATTGTCCTTATTGATTCAGATGGTACCCATCCTTTTTTACCATCAATCAGAATGATTTCTACCCAATCCTTTTGATTATTTGATATTTCAGCAATGCTACCTTCATTGACTTGAAATAATATAGAATTATTTCCATAAAATGGTCCTGAGTATGCATCAACGCCATTTGCAATAACAACAGCAGTATTACTTCTTTGTTTTTGGAAATAACTATCCATCCCAATTATGTGTGTCATCATAACCAATGAAATTAATGAGGTTGATATCACTTTTGGGACTTTTCCTTGCAATAAACCAAATTGTAAACTCAAGAACCATAATGCCTGAATCAATAATAAGGCACTTCCAAATAAAAACCATTCATATATTGTCAGATATGATTTTATAGAGCGATAGGCATATAATAAGATAAAAGTATCAGGCATTTCTATGCGATCTATGATACGTGCATTGGCTACGGAAAGGTTATGACCTATATCTTTATCTCTTGGAGCCATTTCTAATGCATTCGTATAAGCCCATATAGATTGTCCAATAATATGTGATCTATAATATGCATTACCAAGATTATAATAAAGGTCGCTGTTCTCATAACCAATATCGAGAATAGATTCATAGGTCTGTATTGCATCATCATATTCTTCATCAATCATCGCTTCATTACCTTTCAAGAATAGATTGTGAATTATTCCGCAGAATCCATTAGAGAGTAATAAGAATATAATTAATGCAATTCTCATGATATTTCTTTTTCAATACGTTTTAGCAATACAGCCATTTCATCAATAATAGTGTCTTTTTTATCAATTGCTATTGGTGAATATTTACCTTGATCACAGATCAACAAGATATTTGTCAATTTTTCACATAGGTTTTTGTCAATTTTATTTGATAGAATTACTTTTACTTTGGCAGGGTCAAGGTTTTCACTTGGGAGCGATAGCCTATCCTTAAGGTAAAGGTAAAGTGTTTTACTCGCTAACTCAAATGGGTCATCATTTTCATTATTGTTTAATTTTTTCAAATTCACACGCAAAGCATTATGAATTTTCCTATCATTTTCTGTAGAAAGACGATAACCAGTGACCTGAACTAAGAGTAACGGAACAATAAAAAGTAATAAAGAAATGAGATAGGTAAATATTATAGGTGTATAGTTTTGTTTCCCTTTTCTTATTAATTCATGATCTTCAGTATGAATATATCGAATATCCTGACCTATCAGTTCTATTTCTCTCTTAGTCAAACCTTGATTTTGTGTGGACTCATTTGTACTAGGAGATACTGATATCTGAATTGGATCAGTATTCGTACGTTTCCAAGTTTCTGATTTTGGATCAAAAAATGACATTTGTACCATAGGTATAATCAAGGAACCTTCTTGTCGTGGAATTAATACATACTCCCATTTTTGATTACCTGTTATTTGATTCCTGAATCCATCTTTATCAAAATTTTCGGTAGGGGGGAAAACTTCGATAGATTCTGGGAATTTGGTATCGGGTAATGAGAATAAACCAATATTGCCTGTACCCTTTAGAATAATGGTTAAAGTAACTCCCTCATTGACCTTTACGCTTTCTCTATCAATTACTGCATTTAATTCAAACTCACCAACAGCACCGGTGAAGTCAAAGGGACGTGGTTGAGGGTATTGTTTTATCTTCAAATTTCTTTTATCTGTTACTAAGAATTTTGTCTTTGTCTCAGATAAAAAGGAGTCAAAGAATGGATCAAAGAAAGGGTCTCTGCGTTTTTTCTTCTTTTTTACTTCCAATTGAACCTTAATTTTCACTGGTGGAATCTCATGCTTATCTGAAGCGATTGGGAAGAGTGCTCTTTGTCCCAAATTGGCAACTTGATACCTGACACCCTTAATTGTGACCTCTTTTGATTGATACTGCAATCGTTGAGGAGTATATAATTCCTCAGTCCAGAATCCTCTGAAATCAGGCATTTGAAATTGATCAATACCTGCAATATTTATATCATTCTTCTTGTATAGTTTATATGTTAAAGTAACTTGCTCGCCTAAATAGGCATCTTTCTTATCAATTTCAGCAGCAATAAAAACCTCATCAAAACCATCATTACCTGATTTACCAACTTGTACTGGTATTTTTTTCCCTTTGAATGTCCTTTTTCCTACCGTTCCAGACAAGATTGGAATAACCAAATCACCACTCCGTCTAGGCATCAAAGTCCACGATAGGGTCTTAGTACTACTTATACTACCATTTATCCATTGAAT
>CALCSS010000221.1 GCA_937893835.1 uncultured Fidelibacterota bacterium | reverse complement strand
TTGGACATTGATATCACTTTTAGCAATTGGTGACCGATTGATCGATATCATCAATAATAAAAATGATAATATGCAGATTGAAGTTATCTCATTATTTGGATTTATATTGCCTTTGCTAATGCTTTCAGCATCTAATTACAAACTTCCTCATTATATATACTGTGTAACGCCATTTGCCTCAGTATTGACCGCAGTGAAAATGGAAGAATGGACTCAGAACAAGAGGTGTTATAGGATATTAAATATAATTCAGGTTGCACTTATTGGTCTGATGTTGATTTTAGTATATGGATTGGCCTTTTACGCATTTGGAATCAAGATCAATATGGTAATTATCTTGCTCATTCTAATCTTCATATTTATATATGCTTTCATGAGGATTCCAAAAAGTAAAACATTGGTTTTATTGACTCCATCAATTGCTGTAAGTGTATTATGCAATTATGGAATTAATTTGGGAATTATGAAACCTTTGCTTGATTTTCAATCACAGTCTGAGGCCGCAGTCTTTATAAAAGAAAATAATTATGAATCTTTTGACCTTTATATGTACAATGAAAATTCAAAGGCCAAAAGTAGGTCCTTTAATTTTTATATTAATAGAGAGATCAAATATATAGATTTTAGTTATGTCCAGGATAAGATTGATCCTCAACCAGAACTGGTCTATACAAACGAAGAAGGTTTAAAAGAATTATTAGATAATGATATAGATCTTATTATTATTAAAAAATTTGATCATGTTCGTGTGAGTAAGCTGAAAGCATCATTCATAAATCCAGCAACACGTCCTAAAATAATCAGGAAGAAATATTTATTGATGTTCACGTGACATTAAAGGAAAAATAATGATGGATCACAGTAATTCAACTCCCTCACTATCTGTAGTGATACCTGTCTATAATGAAGAAGAGACAATAGATGCCATTCTGAATTTCGTATCGAGGATAGAGATTGTAAATGAGATCGTTATTGTAGATGATTGCTCAAAGGATCAAAGTGTTGAGATCATAAAAAAAAGCATAGAATCGATCTCAAAGGAAAAACCCCAAATAAACTTCCTATTTTCTCAAAATGAAAAAAATAAGGGGAAAGGCGCGTCAATAAGATATGGATTTGGTATGGCCACTTGTGATGTCATCGTCATTCAGGATGCAGACCTTGAGTACGACCCCAATGAATATTTACGATTGATCAAACCCATTGCTGATGGTAACGCGGATGTTGTCTATGGGAGCAGATTTATTGGTGGTACACATAGGGTACTCTACTTTTGGCATTATATAGGTAATAAGATGCTTACTCTAATGTCAAATATGTTCTCTAATCTAAATCTAACCGATATGGAGACCTGCTATAAGATGTTTCGAAGGGAGATATTGGATCATTTCGAGTTGAGATCAAATCGGTTTGGATTTGAACCAGAATTCACAGCGAAGATCGCAAAAGCACGGCTCAGAATATATGAGTTACCAATATCATACTATGGTCGGACGTACGATGATGGGAAAAAGATAACTTGGAGGGATGGACTAGCGGCCATTTATCATATTCTAAGATACAATCTAACGTTAGGATCACTTTTCTCTCTGATTACTATTATTGTTCTATTTATTATTTTTTATCTTAGAGTATTATAATAACATATCTGGTATTAATCGATCTGCAAAGAGCAAGCCTTTTTGAGTAAAGGATATATTTTTACCTGAGGTATCGATACAATCTGGATATCTTTGTTTGATTATTTCGATATTGTCATTGAATATTTTTTGGAATTTGGTTGGGATGATGTTTGGATTAATACCTTTTATCATCCTCATACCAAACCCTATTTTTTCATTTAAATGATTTGTTAAAGATATTTTTTCTTTAGTTGATATGGTTGACTTCCCTGACATGACCAGATCTATGTAATGGTCTAAGGATCGAGCATTATTCCAGCGATATTTCCCATCGTAGCCATGTGCAGAGGGTCCAAACGCCAAATATGGTTCAATGTTCCAGTAGTGAAGGTTGTGGAGGCATTCATAACCGGGTTTAGAAAAATTGGAAACCTCATATGGATCATACCCATTATTCGATAGGATATCATAAGTCCTCATGAACCAGTCACCTTCCTGAGCCTTACTCGGCATTGATATGGTATTTTTTGACACCATTGAGAATAGTTCAGTCCCTTTTTCTGCAGTAAGTGTGTATGCAGAAATATGCTCTGGATCCATTTTTATGATAGTATTTAGGTCTTCACTCCAGTCAGACCAAGTCTGTGTCGGTATTGAATAAATGAGGTCACAATTAACATTGGTGAAACCAGCAGATCGAGCATTTTCATATGTTTCAAATATTTGGTCTCTATTGTGTATCCTTGTCAAAAATTTTAATAATTCTGGCTGAAATGACTGGACCCCGATCGATATTCTATTGATGCCCATATCATTGAAGGACTTTAGACGCCCCCTGGGAGCTTCACCTGGATTTGCCTCTACAGTAAGCTCCTTAAGATTTGAGAGGTCATATTTATTATTTAGGCAAGATAGGATTGATTCCATCAGGTGCTCATTTATTAGACTGGGCGTACCTCCTCCAATAAAGATCGTATCAATGATCCATTCGGATACATCGATCTCACATTGTTCTATCTCATAGGTGATCGCTTCAATAAATTTTGGAATTATACTGTCTCGATCTGTGATTGAATAAAAATCACAATACATACATTTCATGGCGCAGAATGGAATGTGTATATAGATTCCTGCTGACTTCATGAATAAATTTACTTTTTATTGAATTCTAATTTCTTAATAATCTTTTTATATGATTTCTTATTCTGATAACGGAAATTTAGAATATGGGAATAAACATAAAGTTCGTTGATAATGAAGAAGAACTAGATATTTGTTTATCAATAAGAAGAAAGGTGTTTATTGAAGAACAGGAGATACCCGAAGAAATAGAGATGGATGATGCATCTGTCAGCGCGGTTAGTATTTATGCACTGCTGAATAAAGAATATGTAGGGACTGCTAGATATCGTGAAACAGAATCAGGTATAAAATTAGAGAGGTTTGCTGTACTAAGTGAGTATAGGAGCCTAGGCATAGGCAGGGACTTGGTCCAATTTATGGTTGATCATTTAGGTAAAAGTAAAAATATCTACCTTCATGCTCAGGAAGAAGTTGTTGATTTTTATCTTTTACTCGGATTTGAAAAAGTGGATGATAGATTCTACGAGGCAGGAATCCCGCATTGGAAAATGATAAAAAAATGAATGATCAGAAAATAAATTTTAAAAGAATAATTGAATTCATTAAACCTGAATCGTTATTTATGTCGATCTCATTGGCGAATGGACTTTTCTTTGTCATTTTCAATAGCATATCTATTTGGCTGACAGCCTCTCTAATTAATAATGTACTTATAGATTTTGACCAGTTGGTCTTAGACCAAGAAAAATTATTAGCAAGTGAAAGTCCGGGCCTTAATGAACGGATAAAGATAGCGGTTAATGACTTTATTCTTCGTGATACAAATATTGAGACATTAAAGGTTCTGTGCCTTACCATTATATTGATCTTCGTATTAAAGAATATTTTTCTCTATTTGAAAAATTTATCGATGTCATATGTGCAACTTAGAATTGTTACTCATTTGAGGAATCGTATCTATGCACATTTACAGACATTATCCCTGTCCTTTTTCCATCGTAGAAAATCTGGAGATCTATCGTCAGTCGTCATACATGACGTTAGTATGCTCAACCGATCAATCGGCACGACCTTTCAAAAGATCATTGTAGAGCCAATTAATATACTTGCATTTACAATCCTATTGTTCATCATTAGTTGGAAACTGATGTTGGTTGCCACTTTCATTATTCCATTCTCTCAATTTGTCATTCAGAAAATAGGTAAGAGCATAAGGAGAAAGGCAAGGAGGAATACTAAACAGATTGGAGGGATACTCAGTATCATCACTGAGAATCTATCCACTACTAGAATAGTGAAAGCATTTTCCATGGAGAAGAATGAGGTTAAGCGTTTTGATCAAGAGTCTTGGAAATACTTTGGGTTATTATTTCGTTCATCAAAATTACGTTTACTATCTTCACCGATCATAGAAACAATTGGTGTGTCAATGGCAGTTATATTACTCTGGCTAGGTGGCTCGGAGGTTATGATAGGTTCAACATTGTCATCTGAGGACTTTTTGAGGTTTATGTTTCTATTATTTTCAATGCTCGGGCCTGTTCGTTCCCTTAGTAATGTTCACATAACGCTACAGAATGGTTATGCATCAGCAGAGCGGATCTTTGATATATTGGATGAACAGACAGAAGTGGTTGATTCTGGACAATTTGAGATCAAGACCCTTGATCAGGATTTAAAATTTGAGAATGTTGACTTTGATTATGGAGAAGGTTCCTTTCAATTAAATAATGTCAGTTTTCAAGCATGTAAAGGAGAGACCATTGCGTTTGTCGGAGCAAGCGGCGCAGGTAAATCCACCATAGCCGATCTGATTCCACGTTTTTATGATGTAAACGAGGGGAGAATCATCATAGATGGAAAAGACATAAGAGAATATAAGATTGATTCATTAAGGCAGATGATGGGTATTGTTACTCAAGAGACCATTCTATTGAATACGTCCATTCGAAATAATATCACATATGGTTCACAGGGTATTGATGAAAAAAAATTGATTGAGGCTGCTAGAGGTGCAAATGCTGTTGAGTTCATTGACAACCTAGAAGAGAAATATGAGACCGCTATAGGTGAGAGAGGAGTTAAATTGTCTGGCGGTCAACAACAGCGGATCGCCATCGCTCGAGCGATTTATAAAAATCCATCACTATTGCTATTAGATGAGGCGACATCTGCACTTGATACAAGATCAGAACGATTAGTGCAAAATGCTCTGGATAATCTAATGGAGAATAGAACGGTGCTTGTGATCGCACATCGTCTGTCAACCATAAAGAATGCTGATAAGATCATTGTGATGGATATGGGGAAAATTGTAGAGATTGGAACGCACGATGAACTTTATAATGTAGATGGGATATACCACAGGTTGTATAATATTCAATTTGAAAATTAGAATAAGATTCATTAATTAAAACTATTTAGAATAAATCAATGGGGAAAAAATATTCAATTCTATTTGATAGTTTTCATTTATATCACTTACCACAGTTTGAACCTCTCATAGATCTTTTGGCTCAAGATGAAAGATTTACCATCTATCATTCTGTTTCTAGGAAAATACAAAAAAAAGAATATGAATTGACCAGGTCGATACTAATTGATAAACCTGGGAAATTCATCTCTGCTGAGAATGAAGAGGAACGTAAAAAAAAGATAAGAGGCCTTGAACTAGATGTTTTTATTTGCGGTTGGTCAAGGTATGATATTGATCATTTTGTCAATGAAAATACCCTTGTGGGAATGGCATACCATGGAATTGGAATTAAGCCCTCATATTGGCGTGACAATCATGACCGTCTTGATATTCGATTTGTTGAAGGTCCTTACAGAATGGATCAGTTAAGGGAAAAGGGCATAAAAACAGACCTGGCTCTCACTGGTTTTATGAAATTGGACTATCTTTTTCAGAATGACAAAATCGATTCTGATTCTATGATCGATCAATTCAATTTAGATAAAAGTAAAAAAACAATTTTATTTGCACCAACCTTTTATCCAAGCTCGTTTGAGTTGCTTGGGACAAATTTGGGTGATTATACAAGAGACTTCAACTTATTGATAAAACCTCATCTTTGGACAATGTATATGAATAGGTTTGCTGGAATAAATCATAAAAAGCAGAGAGACCTATTCAATAGGGTTGTGGATAATTTTGACCATATTCATCTTGTCCCACCTACAATGTATAATATTACACCATTCTATAAGATTTCTGATCTACTCATAACTGAGGCTAGCAGCACCATCTATGAGATGCTGGCACTGGACAAGCCTGTATTGGTCAATCGTTTTTATAAATTAAAATTATCTCATCGTCTTTTTAAAAAACGGCTTTATAGGGCAAGATTAAACGAGGAGATGGAGAGAGAGATCTCAGATTTCTGCTTTGAGGTAAACCAGCCAAAGGAATTACCCGGTGTTATTGAAGATGCACTTAACAATGTAAAATCCAAATTATCTGTGATGGAGAAATACAAGAATAAAATGCTTTATGGACTTGATGGGAATGCCTCGTTGAGGGTCAGAGATGAGATATTGGCAAGGTTAGAATAATGAATATGAAGAAAGTATTATTTGAGACCCATCATCTCTATTACTGGCCGAATTTTCTACCAGTTGTTGAAGAATTATTAAAAAGAGAGAATTATGTCATAAATGTATCAATGCCCAAGCGTTCTTCATCTCTTCAAGAAAATATATTGGACAATGTATGTTCAGTAACAGGTATATCATTCATTACTGCAAATACAGAAGAAGAACGTCTCAATAAAATAATTAAGGAAGATTATGATATAATCATAGTTGGGAATGTAGGCCAATTAAACCAAATAGCATCATCAGATGCATTGGT
>CALCSS010000220.1 GCA_937893835.1 uncultured Fidelibacterota bacterium | reverse complement strand
TCTTGCGAAACGTATTTCTCGACCGAGTGCCGGGTCTTTGGATAGTACCTCATCCAAGTGACCAAGGTGAACCTTGTTGCCGTGGCTGCCAAGAGCGTAGATCGCTCTCCTTCGCACATCTCTTGATCTATCCTCCAGGAGATCCACAAAGAACTCCAACGTCTCTTTTTTATCCTTTAGGTATCGCGCTAATTGCGATACGGCCTCTGGCCTCGCGTCCCAGGTTGTCCCACCGTAAATGGCAAGTTCCTTGAGACGTTCATAGTTCTGGTCATTCCTGACGCTTCCGTAGTATGATATCGCTGCACTTCTGATCACATCTTGATGTGAGTCTGTCTTCAGTAAGGCGTCGACCTTTTTCCTGGCTGCTGATGTGTCAATGACCACCAATGCTCTGAACGCATCACTAACACTATAATACTTGGGATCTGTGGAAATGACATTCTGAAGGAAGATACTTACATCAGGGTCATTCTTATAATTTTTTAGCGCTCTCCATATTGTCCTCCGGACACGATTGTCCTGCCCCTCCGAAAGTTTCATCAACTCTTCTGAGTATTGTTTTGGTCTCAAACTGGCAAGGCCCTGGACAGCCTCTTGACGGACTCCCCAAAATGGATCGGATCCAATGGCCTTGATCAGTGCATTTTCAACGTTTCTCCTGCCCTTTTTCTTTTTTAGAACATTGATCGCCTCGATCCTATCAAGAATATGAGGGGCCTTTTCCAATTGAGTGATCCACTCGGACAGTGATTTGTTGAACGTTACCTTGCAAGGTACCCTCATTCCAGCATTGAAGATCACCATCTTGGGCCTCGTGTCCACGGGAAGCTCATATGTCATTGCTTTTTGATCTATCCAGATCGTGTGTAGATCATTGTCGACCCTCACACTAATTGGCATTGAGAATAGGTCGGTCTTTGAGAGGTCCTGCTTCTGCTCTATCTTCAATTGGACAGTTCTATTTCTTTGGTTGTAGGACCATTTGACCTCATACTCTGGATACCCTGCCTCATGGACCCACTGCCTGAAGAACCAGTCAAGATTTTTTCCTGTTGTTTCCTCAATGGCCTTTTTCAAATCTTGTGTCTCTACATTCTTGAACTTGTTCGACCTGGTATAGTGCTGGATGGACCGCCAGAACGCATCATCTCCCAGATGGTCCTGGATCATATTGAGGATAAGACTGCCCTTTGCATATACATGGCCATCAAAAAGGTCTATCGGCTCATAGTAATGGTCATGAACCATAGGCCTTCGCCATCTCTTATTAGACCAATAATAACTTAGAATCTCTCCATAGCGAATGTACTCTCCCTCATCAGTCCCAAACTTGTTCTCTCTGTACTTTCTTGAGAAGAAGGTGGCAAAACCCTCATTAAGCCAGATATTTGCCCAGTTTCGAGTGGTCAGCATATCGCCATACCATTGATGTGCCAGCTCATGAGCGACAAGACCAACGCTGCTCTGATCAGGTACCGAGAACTGGTCATGCATGGTGCGATCGGTATTGTGAGTGAGTGTGATGTTCTCCATGCCTCCCCACATGAAATCATCCAATATGATCTGATCATATTTCTCATAGGGATATTCCACCCCGGTGACCTCACCAAAATAGGTCATCATATCAGTCGTCAGTCCAAATGAGCGCATGGCCTCATTCTTATTTTCCTCATAGACCCAATAATTGACTGGGGTATCCTTGTATGAATCCTCAACCTTGACATATTCACCTACCACGAATGACATGAGATATGAGACCATGGGGAAATGCTCGTGCCAGTGCCAGGTATGGGTCCCGTCCTTGTTCTCTGTCACTGACATCAGCCTACCATTTGAGACAGCCTTCAGGTGTTGTTCCACCGTAAGCAATATCTCAAATGTTGAGCGATCATTCGGATAGTCATAGATCGGCACCCAGTGATGATTATCATTTTCCTCGCCCTGTGTCCATGCCTGCCACGGCTTGTTTGGATAGGTTTCGTCAGGGCTGACAAAAAAGGTACCCAACTTAGGGAATGAGGTGTAGTCTACTCTGACCTTGACCGTGTCCTTCCAGCCAATGGCCTTGTCCAGTGTGATATGTAACTTGGCGCCAGTGTGATCGAAAGAAATGTCCTTGTCATTGAGACGTACCCTGCGGATCGTCATGTCCTCTGCGTCAAGCTCAAAAGAGGTCAATGAAGAGCTCAATGGGCTCAGCTCATGGACCACATGTCCGTAGACCGATTCCGATCTCAGGTCTACCGTCACATCTATCTTTATGTGGTGGATGTCCACCTCTCTGTCTCTGGTACGGTTGGAGGGTGCCTTGTCATCTGCCGCCAATAGAAAGGAGAGAGACATCAATAATATGATTCTCATTGTCAACTCTAATTTATTCAATATCAATTGATCCATATATTAACAAACTATGGATGAATTTTTTATAAAATAAAAAAGGGGCCCCTCGCGGGGCCCCTTTTCATTTCTAGTTC
>CALCSS010000219.1 GCA_937893835.1 uncultured Fidelibacterota bacterium | reverse complement strand
CCTTCATAGAATCCATGATCAGTCCTGATTCACTAAGATCGTCCACCACTGCCTCTATAGCATACCCGTTCCCATCTGGTTCAGTACCATTGTCCAGTGGGTTATGAAATATTTGCAGCATCTCAAGGTCCGGAATCCCTTTGACCCGACAATGGAGAGCGTCAGTGGACTCCCAGGTACCTGTAAACCCCAGTACCTCATAACCGGGCATTGCATCGGTGTAAACTGCAAGTGCCTCATCATCCCAACTGCCTCCAGTGACCGGCACCAATACCTTTTCATTGATAATGAATGAGTTTGTATATGGCTGATCACCTGGAGTCCACACTCTATATAGCTCCCAAGGCTCACCCCATTCATTCAATGAACTAGAAAAATATTCTGCTGTCTCTTCAATCTCATCATACTGCGAATGAGTGTCTGGCACTTCCCTTAACAGTACCTTTGTGGGGCTCAAATATTTTCCCCAACAATCAATATGGTCTATATAGGTGTTATTTGGGTCATCCAATATATGGTACGTATCAATGCCATAATATTCCTGCATCATAGAGATCACGTCTTCATCTGGAATTGTATTTTCCTCATAGACAAGGTCTGAAGAAGCAGAGGTACCCATTCCATCTGTCATATAATTCCCACCTGTGTGCACTATGTCACTCGCATAATAGGGCACTTCCAAATAATTGGACACTTTCAAGGGAGCATCATTATCATTCTGTCGTGGACGATTATATGTAAAGTCTACGATCGATATGTTTTTCTCGCCATCGACAACCCACCACGGCCCGTAGTCTCGGGTCCAATAACTATCTGTCGCACCAACAACGAACTCTACGTTATCCATATTTACATCACCGTTTTCCATTGCAGACGTGGCAGAACTCTGGAGATTAGATGACACCAGACAAAAAATTGTTATGTCATCCGACAATTCTGCAATGACCTCAGTGCTTATACCAAAAGGGTAACGTATCAAAGCGCCCTGCATTCTCTCATATTCAGCAATGTTTCTAACAGGTGAAGGTGGTGGGTCCGTATCCCTGCCCATCGAATATATCTCATGTACTCGAGATTTCTCGTTTTCTGTTAAACCAATTGGTAGCTCAATATTAGACTCTTTAGATAGACCTAAACTTGTAAAAATTATAAAGAGCGATATTGTTTTCATGGAAGTTTAATTATATGATCACCCTTAATTAGATCATAAGTCGTGGCACTGTATTATAACAACCCATAAGAGACCTCTGGGTATTTACACCTACTGTCTGAGGCGGTAGGTTGCTCCTTCCATGGTCTTTAGAAATCTCTCTATCTGATTTGAAGTATGGAAAAGTTCATCCATATTCACAAAGACATCACTAGGGTATTCGATCTCATCATAGTCACGGAGAAAATTAGCCTCTAGTTTTAGAACGACATCACGTAAGACCATCGGAGGGATATCTTTATTCCTCATAAAATTGATCTGGATATTCAATTGTCCTATAGAGGTCATGTGAAACAGAGGTACAGGTCCTACATCAGTATCGCATCTAAAGGTTAGGGTTCCGTGATCTGAACCTCGACCCCAAGAAACATCATCAGCATGCTTTTCTGTGAATTCAATGATCATTACACCAATCTTAGCAACTTCTCTGTTACATTGCTCTCTCATATGATCAATGAATAAATCTTTATCCCAGTTCGACATGCACGACACCTCAAATATTATGATTAATGGATTATAGGCGAGGCTTAATTTAATAAAATACTAGCAGTATTATAAAACAAATCAACTTTTATTACTGACCAGACCTTATTTCAAAGAACATAGCACCATCAAATCTATTTTTATCATCATTTTTCAAATAATCCAATAGATTCACATTGACAGTCTTTTCAAATTCCGATGATGCATGTATCAAATTCGAACGGTCTATGAGATACCCTTCATGTGCAATGACAATACCTAATTTGAAATAATCTCTTTTTACAAACGCCACACCGCATACTGGCGGTAGTTTTGATAAAACAGCTGTGTTTATTTTTTCAGATGGTATGAATGCAATAGTCTCTTTTGATGACCAACCTAGATCTAAAAATGGTTGACCATTTTGTTTTTTATTGAGCTCAATATCGAAGACCTCAATATTATTTGGGTCTACCAAGGAAGGAGTCACGTCTGCTGTGAGAGGGTGATTCAATAGTCTATCAGATGTAAAATGCCAACGCAGATCATAGTTTGGTGCTTTAACATTCTCTTGATCTGGTTTGTAATGGATGTCTATCATATTGCTACGTGACTCTTCAATCGTGGAGCTCTTTGCAAAGGCCAGGGTCGTTAGCACATGCACAGTACAATCAGATGAATCATAGCGAATTATCGGATCATTATCCTTTCCATCTTCCTCTCCAAGGCAGTACAACCCATACGGAGTGCCAACTCGCCAAAGATTGATGGCCTTGAGTCTATCATTAAAATCTGGATATCGATCATGAAATTGATCCAAGTAAAATTCAAAATCCTTGTCTTCCATTGTCCAAGGGGGCGGTAGTTTATTAACCCATTCAAATGAGTCAGGTGCATTCATGCAACTTGTTACAATGAAAACGATTGGAATGATTTTCTTAATCATATATATGATACTGAGATACAAAGTTTCTATAATCATCTAATCCAAAAACCAGATCATCCTGAATATCAGCAACCTTAAAAGTCTTTGAAAAATTTATTCTAATATTATCGGTCCCCAATGCTTTATCAAACATTTGTAATTGTTGATCTGTCGCCATTTGAAAGGGGTCTTTATCTGGATACAGGCTATGATGCTCTTGTAAAAAATAGAACTGTATTGAGATCAGATCTGCCTTGTCCCGATCATTCACATAGATCTGGACACCCCCTATATCATCGCCCTTATGTACAGCATAATATGGCTTGTATTTTAGAGGTCTGAAAACAACTCCTTTTAAATTCAGTGCATTCATCTTTTCTGCAATTTCTTCAGCATTGATCCATGGCGCAGCTATTGTCATGAATGGCGTGGTGTACCCCACACCATTTGAGAAAACACCTAACTCTCCTAGAATACCAGTTGCAACCATATACGTTGGAGTGGTGAAAATTGGTACATGTGGAGAAGTAGGCACCCATCTAAGGCCTAGTTCCTCATAGGCATGTTCTCTACTAAAATTTTTCATTTTAATGACTCTAAGATCACACTTGCCAGCTTCAAGCCACCCACGCTCATTTATCATTATTGCTAATTCACCACAAGTAAGCCCATAAACATAAGGAATGGGATACTGACCAATAAAAGACTTGAATTGCATTTCCAGTACATTACCTTCAATCTTTTTTAGACCCATTGGGTTAGGCCTATCTAAGACCATAAACTCCAGTCCCTGACCTGCTGCCGCCTCCATAGCAAGTCCCATAGTGGATATATATGTGTAAGAACGGACCCCAATGTCCTGTATATCAAAAACTAAAATATCTAGGTTTTTCAACATGGACTTACTTGGTTTCCTAGTTTTTCCATAGAGTGAAACTATCGGGATATCAGATATTGAATCATTACCACTAATAATTTTCTTACCTGCAGCTATTGACCCAAACAGCCCATGCTCAGGACTGAATATTGCTTTTAGATCAACATTCTCAGACTCGATGAAGATGTCGATGTTTTGTACCAGATTCTTATCAAGGCCTGTTTGATTTGTGATCAAGCCTACCCTCTTTCCCCTTAATTGTAAAAAGTTGTTCTCCGCCAAAACATCTAAACCGGTCATGAAGACTGAACTTTTCTGTTGTCCATCATAATTGATCCTAGAATGGATTCCACAATTCATTTGGAAGAATAATATTCCAACTAGGACAATAAAACTTTTAAATGATATTAATAATGTTTTCATTCGCGATTTAATTTATTCAATTTATTTTTAAAGGATGTCAATTTCTATTGAACAACAAATTGGACAGCTTATAATCGCTGGTTTTCGCGGAAAGACACTTGAACCAGACAGTGAGATCGCAAATTATATCAATAATTATAATATTGGCGGCGTGATCCTTTACGATGAAGATCTTGCCATTGGTGGAACCGGTACTAGAAACATTGAATCTCCATCACAGGTCAAAGATCTTATTGACCAACTTCAAGAGACTTCAAATAATAGTTTGTTAATATCAGTTGATCAGGAAGGTGGTGACGTTCAACGGCTCAGATCAATCTATGGTTTTGGTGAAACACCTTCATGGAATCACATAGGTCTATTGAATAATGAACTAATGACAGAGCAATTTGCAAAAACGATGGCCACCGCACTTTCTGACCTAGGGATAAACCTTAATTTTGCACCCGTACTTGACCTCGATCATGGCGAGGGAACTGTCATCAGTGATACCAAACGGGCATTCTCATCAGATCCAAAAACTGTAAAGAAAAATTCAAAGATATTCATTGATCAGCATAGGGCATCTGGGATCATCACTTGTGGGAAACACTTTCCTGGTCTCGGATCAGCGTCTGGAGACACCCATGAGGGATTCACTGACATTTCCGATAGTTGGACAGTGAAAGATCTATTACCATTTGATGAGATGATCAGAGATGATGATCTTGATATGGTGATGGTCTCGCACGCCTTTGATAAAAAACTAGACCCCATTTATCCGTCATCACTTTCAAGTATAATCATAAATGATATGTTAAGAAATGATCTTGGCTTTGATGGGCCAGTCATCTGCGATGACCCTAGTATGAGAGCCATCTCAGATCATTATAGTTTGAAAGATACATTTGAGCTTATGCTAAATGCTGGTGTTGATCTATTTTGCCTAGGCAATAATTTGATCTATGACCCTGATCATATTCCCAAATCAATCAAAGCCATAACAGACCTGGTTCATTCAAAGAAGATAACAATGGAAAGAATTTCAAAGTCTATTAGAAGGATAAACAAGATTAAAAAGAGATACGGTATCAGTGAGCGATGACCTTTTTGCAGGAGTGGACTGCGGCGCAACAAAGATCATGATCCAGTCAGGGTTCTTAAGCTCAGACTCAAATAGGATCATCCCAGGACCAATACATCAAGAGTACCATTACTCTGACCATCCAGACTGGAACGATCACTATGAACCTGTTCCTATAGATATCCAACGTTCTGAGTACGCATCTGAGAATATTTTACTTAAAGATGAAGAGATCAAACAAGGCAATGTGATAATCAATACAATAGTTGAATCGATTGCTGACATTGATGGTCACAGGATAGGACTTTGTTTTCCTGGGATAAAAGATGGCCATGGAGTCACAGTAATGGCCAATGGACCTAGGATGCCATACCTCAACGATCGCATAAACAAGATCGATACAATATTAAATGATTCTGACTGTTGTGTCCTTGGTGAATGGAAATCTACAATTGGAAAGATGCAGAATATGGATAATGGTGTATACATAGGAGGAGGAACAGGTATCGCCGACGGGATCATTGTTGATGGTGATCTAATAGACCTAAATAACGTGAACGGACTACCTCGCTCATGGGAGATCAACATCAACTCTCAAGAGACCGTGGAATCATGCCTGTCGCCAGCAGGAATGATCAGAAGATACAATAAAACAAATAGATCTAAGATCAAAACTCTAATTGACCTTTCAAATGAAAAGGCATTCAATGAGATAATTGAAAAGGCATTGGATGCATTTTCGCTGTTGATGAAAAATAGGATGCAATTCTTTGAGATGAGAGGAAAAACAATTCAAGGAATAGTTATCGGCCATAGACTCGGCCAATTTTTGAAAAACAGCGATTCCACATTCAAAGATGCATTCCAAAAGAGAACAAAAATTCCAATCAATCTATCTAGTGATAGACGCACTGCAGCTCTAGGTGCGGCAATGGCAATCGCATGCTCCTAAAAGGAGACACTCCCATAAAAGAACCGATTGTATCGATTGGCCTGGTCCTGCCAGTTAACAAACAACGTTCAGTGACCATCACATGTTCTGATAAGAATGAAGAATATTACGTAGAGACAATAGATGACCACTTATCAGTAAATGGCAAAAAGACAAAAACATTTTCACTAAATAGATTATCCAATGATTCAAGTTACCAAATAGAGCCTATAAGTGCTGGTCGTGGATTCCATTGGCAAAAGAAAATAATTGTCTCAATCCAAGGATCTATAAAAATAACCAATATCGATGATTCCCTTTTTGTGGTGAATGACATTGGCCTGGAATCCTATCTAATGTCCGTTGCCACATCTGAAATGAGTGGAGAGTGCCCCATTGCACTGCTTGAGGCCCAGACCATAGCAGCCAGATCTTGGTTAGTTGCATCTGAAGAGCAGAAACATGCAGAACTAGATATAGACGCCTGTAATGATGATTGTTGTCAGCGATACCAAGGCATTGGCAATATTTCCAAGAAATCTGAGTTAGCTGCAATCCAAACTCGTGGGATATTTATCACCTATGAAAACGAGATCTGTGATGCACGGTATTCGAAATCATGTGGTGGCATAACAGAGAATAATGAGAATGTTTGGAATAATGAGCCTAAGCCATACCTACGCGGTATCTATGATGGCGAGAACGACCATGGAACAGACCTTTCAAATCCAACCAATATCAACAATTGGTTTTTTGAAGATCATGATTGCTATTGTAATAATGAACATGTTGATAAAAATGAACTAAAAAAATATCTGGGATCTGTTGATGAAAAAGGAAGCTATTTTAGATGG
>CALCSS010000218.1 GCA_937893835.1 uncultured Fidelibacterota bacterium | reverse complement strand
GGGGTCAACATCTTTCTGAGCGAAGGTGCAGGACAGGAGGCGATCGTGAGAGAGCTCGAGTCCAATGGAGAAGAGGTACCACGAGATGCTTTTGGGCATGTGCGCTTGGATGAGATCAACCCTGGCCAATGGTTTGCGAAGCAGTTCGCCAATAAACTTGGTGCGGAGAAGACACTTGTGCAAAAGAGTGGTTACTTTGCTAGGTCCTCTAAGGCAAATAATAGAGATCTCAATTTGATAAAGAGATCTGCATTTTTTGGTGCCGAGCATGCACTTGAAGGAAAAAGCGGACTAGCAGGACTAGATGATGACAAGGCTGGGGAATTGAACTTGATAGATTTTGAGAGAATAAAGGGTGGGAAACCCTTTGACGTAGAATTGGATTGGTATCGATCCATGCTAATTGACATAGGACAAATAAAGGGATAAAGACATAAAATGGGACATTCATTAAAACCAGGCGTCGTCACGGGCGATGATTACAAGACTCTATTAACTGCTGCAAAGGAAGGTGGATACGCCCTTCCTGCCGTTAATGCCGTGGGTACCAACTCGGTCAATGCTGTCTTGGAGGCAGCTGCAAAGAACAGATCTGACGTGATCGTTCAATTTTCCAATAGTGGTGGACAGTTCTTTGCAGGAAAAAGTTTGGAGGATGGATTTGAGGCCAAGGTGCTTGGATCTGTTTCTGCTGCAAGGCACATTCATCTCTTGGCTGAGAAATATGGAATATGCGTGGTCATTCATACGGACCATGCCAATAAGGCTCTCATACCTTGGGTGGAGGCATTAGTGGGTTATAGTGAAGAACATTATGAAAAGACTGGTAGTCCATTATTTTCTTCTCACATGCTCGATCTCTCTGCAGAGGAAATCGATTTCAACCTTTCTGAGTCTGAGCGTCTACTAAAGAGGATGGCCCCCATTGGAATGAGTCTAGAGATAGAGCTTGGAGTCACTGGAGGAGAGGAAGACGGAGTTGGCTCTGATGATGACATTGGTGCAGATAATCCGAAGTTATACACCCAGCCTGAAGACTGTTTGAGAGCGTATCAGTTGCTTTCTCCAATCGGACACTTCAGTCTTGCAGCATCTTTTGGAAATGTTCATGGGGTATACAAGCCTGGAAATGTAAAACTCCGTCCAGAGATTCTAAAAAATTCACAGGATCTGGTTAAAGAAACCTGCGGAACAGGTGACAAGCCTCTAGACCTCGTTTTCCATGGTGGGTCTGGCTCTGATAAGGCGAAAATAGCTGAGGCACTATCCTATGGAGTCTTCAAGATGAACATTGATACGGACACACAGTTTGCTGTCTCAAAGGCAGTTGGTGCTTACGTAGAGGAAAATTCAAAGGCCTTCAAATATCAGATCGATCCAGATGATGGAACACCCTACAAAAAGAAATACGATCCAAGGGCGTGGATGAGAGCAGGTGAGCAGTCGATGGTGGAGCGTCTGGATGAGGCATTCCAGGATCTTGGATCGGTTGGAAAGACACTGGCCTCGTAAAATTTAGATAATGGTTTTGCTGATTAGATCTGTGCTTTTTTAGATCTAAGAAAGGCAAGCCAGACCCCAAGTCTCAAAATGGTGGAGAATATCATTACGGCGTGTATGGTGGTCCCAAGGTAGGGAAGCTCAGACACTCCAAATTCATCACGTGTGATGACTCCTCCAATGAGACCTCCTAGAAAGATGGACAGTCCTCTGTAGAATATCCTTTTTGAGGTGACCTTTATCATGTTCTTGCTCTTCATGTGCTCGTAGAGTCGATTGTCTAGAGCTAGCGCACGCCCACTGAACATGAGTGAGGCCAAGGATGCTATGATGATCGCACCAGGTAGAATAAGTTCATCAGGAAGATAGAAAAGTCCCACCCACAAGAGTGGAAATATTCCGATCGCCAAACTAGAGATGCGAATGGTGGAATAGGTACCGTTCTCATCGATCTTGGCGCCCCAATAGCGAAGACTGAATAGTCCCAATAACTGACTGACATTTATGAGAATGGCCAGTTCAATGTAATCAAAATGTAAGTCTCTGAGCCAATAGACCATCATCAGTGGGCCAGAAACGTGAAACGCAAATTCCGAAAACGCATCGTAGGTGATGAATCGTTTGAGTTCCTTGCGAAGGCTTCCCTTGGGATCATAATTCTGGCTCTTTTCATCGCCAGCGGTATTGTCGGGTTCGTACTGCCTTTTGAGATAGAATGCACTTCCAAAATTGGCAAGAATTCCTAGTCCAAATATGATAACGAAGCCGTTGAATGCGTTGGTCTCTTTGTAAGCATTCAAGATGGCTCCTGCAGTTAAAGATGAGATTAGCATGAACACGCGTACGATCTGAGATCGATTGCCAAAGTATCGTCCTCTTAATCGTCCGGGCACAAGATATCCCATCCAAGAGGTCCAGGGAGACATCTGGGAAATGGCCAGTGAGTAGTAGATGCAGACAATTCCAAGTAGCAGATAGTAATTCCCTGAGATGTATCCTACGTATAACAGAAGGGGTATCGTCAGGGTCTGGGTTATCTTGAGCACCACGAGCAGGGATTTTCTTGATCGGAAGACATCGTATAGCCAGCCCGTCAAATTTTGAAATAGGGCACCAAAGAAAATGGGAAAAGTCGAGAGAATGGAGATCTCGTAGCTCGTATATTTTAGATACTCAAAGAAAGCACCAAAATAGGTCTCAACCATTCCATACATGACCGCCCACCAGGAACCCTCAATGGTAGAGGTCCTAAGCGAGGATCGAATCTGACCTGTTTTTCTCTTCACTCGTTTTGTCATTATGTAATGCTTAATACTGGTTTGGATTCTTTTTCATTCTATTGGAAATGAGAGGAGATAGCGTGGTAAAATTACACCATTACTTTTGTAATATTTGCGGTGAAATATCTTAAAATTCTCTTGGGAAACTTAAATAACACGGATGTGGGTCTCTTGGTGATGAGGGTTACGTTTGGTGGCATCATGTATTACAGCCATGGGCATGGCAAACTATTTGCAGGAGTGGATCGATGGCATGGTCTTGGAGGTGCCTTGTCCAGCATGATTGGTCTTGAATCTTTTCGAACTTTTTTTGGCCTAATGGCATCTCTATCGGAATCCATATTTGCATTGTTCATCTTAGTTGGACTTCTTACCAGGATCTCATCATCTCTTTTGGGATTTACCATGCTGATAGCGACCCTTCGTCATGTTTTCGATGGTGATTTTCCTGAAATGGCGATTCTCTATATGGTATTTTGCATCTTGATGACCCTCTCTGGTCCGGGAAAACATAGCATGGATCATCGCTACCTTTCAAAATTTCAATAATGAAAAAAAATAGTATAAAACACATAAATAAAAGGAGTTA
>CALCSS010000217.1 GCA_937893835.1 uncultured Fidelibacterota bacterium | reverse complement strand
CCATAGAGAACTTTTGATTCCATGGACAGACCTCCTGACAAACATCGCATCCATAGATCCAACCATATAGATCTTCTTGGTCATTTGAGAATGATCCTCTATGCTCGATAGTGAGATACGAGATGCATTTCCCAGCATCGATCTTGTATTCGTCCAACGCCTGAGTGGGGCATGCCTCTATACAGGCCATACAGGTACCACAAAGATCTTCATCAAAATAATTATCATATTCCAGATCCTGATCAAGGATCAACTCTCCTAGGAATAACCAGCTTCCATAGTCTCTCGAGATTAGATTTGTATGTTTGCCGATCCAGCCCAGTCCACCTCTCTGAGCCCATACTTTATCCATTACAGGTGCTGTATCCACGCAAACAAGGCCTTTGATGTCGGGGTGATCTTCCTTGATCCAATTCAATAGGAAGAAAAGTTGTTTTTTTAACACCTCATGATAATCCTCTCCCCAAGCGTAGTTAGAGAATTTATAATCAGATTGAAGATCATTCTGGTCCTTGCCAGTATAATAATTCATCCCAACTGATATGATAGATCTAGCTTCAGGAAAGTAAGAATGTATATCACCACGTTCATCCTTCCTTTTCTCCATCCATTTCATGTCAGCGTGGTTTCCTTTCTTTAGCCAAGCCTCTAGATTTCTTTGTTCCACCAAGGTCTCACTTGCTTCAGTTATCCCTACTTTTTGAAAGCCCAACTCAATTGCCTTTTTCTTTATAGATTTAGATGAAATTTTCATTAATGGAATTTAATATTTATCATGACAATATCCCTCAGAATGGAGGGTGATAATGAAAAATATGGTTCTATTTATGGAACCTTTTTTATTCCTACCTGTAATTATAGTAGGCCTCTTAAATTTTGTTACCACAGGAGTTTATTATGAAAATATTATTATCAACATTATTAATACTGGTTTCTTTTTCTTTTAGTCAGGAATATATCGAGTATCGTGAATCGGGAGAAATAAAATTAAAAGGAAACTTAAAAGACAGAAAATGGGATGGAAAATTTACTTTTTATAATATGGATAAATCTACTTGGTGTGAGGGATACTACAAAGAAGGGAGAAAACATGGTGAATTTATTTATTATGGTTTTGGAAATAAGGATATTTATTCTAAAAAAAAGTTAGAAAACTATAATGATGGAAAATTAGAAGGTAAATACATTCATTATTTCGAAAATGGAGAAGTAAATAGTATAGGAAATTATCAGAATGGAAAATTAGAAGGTAAATATCTATACTATGATTTAGATGGAAGGATTTATTGGGAAGGTGTTTATAATAATGATTTATTAGTTGAAGAAATCTCTTATATTGGTTCTAAAGGACCCTTTCGATTAAACTAATAAAATCAATATCTATTAGATAAAAATTCGGTTTCAATCCCTCATCATCTCCATTTTAAAATCAACAAACTTATCTACTGTGGTTGGTTGATTTAATATCTTCTCCCTCCGAATCCGACATTTGATTATGTTACCTATTGATGAAGGATATTTGGAAACCTGATATCCATTTTCTTTCATATATCTATGTATTTTAGTAAACCCCCATCCTTTATTGTAGAGTTCCCATATCTTATTATTTCTTAATTTTAGTTTAGGAAAATGATAAAGATATGGTGTGGTGGAAAACTGATGAGTAACTACTACAAATTTGAATGTTAAATATGGTTTCCACCACCCTCCATTAGGAAAAGTATGACACCTGAACGATTTGAAAAGATTCAAAATGTCTTAAAGAAACGTCAGCCTGATGTAGCAGTTATTCTGGACAATATTCACAAACCACATAACATTGCTGCTATTTTACGATCGTGTGATGCAACTGGAATCGGGAATATCCATGCGAGATCAAAGAGTACTCAGATCGGCGTAAATCTCAAGGCTGCAAGTGGCTCCAACCATTGGGTCAAGGTACACGTTCACAGTGATCTAACTGAACTCTATCATTCTTTAAAAAAGGATAATTATAAGGTCTTTGTTGCAAATAATAGCAAAAAGGCTGTCGATTTTCGTGAGGTGGATTATACAAAACCTACAGCAATCGTTCTTGGTGCAGAATTGGATGGTGTATCCGATAATTCAGTTCATTTCGCAAACCAGGAGATCGCGATCCCATTGAATGGCATGGTGGAGAGTTTGAATGTTTCTGTAGCCAATGCAGTGATACTCTTTGAAATACAGCGACAAAGACAAGAGGCTGGGCTATATGACTCTAAGAGACTAAGTGAAATGGAATATCAAAGCCTGTTATTTGAATTCTCCTATCCAGAAGCAGCCTCAGTACTCAGGAAAAAAGGTACTGAATATCCGCAATTAGATGAAAAGGGACAGATAATCTCTTGACCGATCGATCACCTAGAAGGTCCATCCAATAAAGAAGGAAATGAATAATCCTTGAGCAGTCACTGGAACTGTGAATTTCTTAAATTGACCTTGCTTTTTAAAAGTACGTCTCTCTTCATCCTCATAACGCTCACTTGACAACGAACAGCCATAAGACAAACCAGAACCAACTGTCTTTGACATATTAAAGAAAATATCATAGCCAAACTCGTCCATTTCCTTGCTCAAGATACACATGATCGAAGAATCGATCGAAAGAAAAGGGAAAAAGGAATTTAAATTCAATGTCCCAAGGTAATTGGGTGATAGTTCACTGCCTAGTCCAATAAAGGCCACGCCTGTGATTGAACTGGAACTGGCACCAAAGAAGACCTCATGCAGTACATCATTATCAATCTCTAGATAATTGGAATAACCTCCACCCATGAGAATGTCAGGTGCAACCTCATTCATAATACCGAGGGAGGTATTCAATGTCATTTGCTCTCCCAATTGAGCAATACCCGAAGACTCAAGGAATAATCCTCTTCTGCCCTGCACTTCAAAATAACCATCTACCTCCATTCCGGCTGTCCCATAATTGGCGAATATGCCCGAGGCCATGCCAATTTGATTTTCTGAGATTGGATTGGATTGGATTGATTTTTGTCCTACAAGAATCGATAAGAAAATAATAAGGCGAAATAGGTGTCTCATTTCCCGTTAATTTAACATAATTTTTTTATACAATTTTTTATTTCGACTGAAAATTTATAATTGAATGGATAACACTTATAATCCGTACGCGATATCTCTTGATGGTCTAGTTATAAAGGATCCTGTAAAGGCCTTTTTTGATTTTTGCTTTGAGCGTGAAAATATAAGAAAAAAGAGAGAGCAAGGCCTGCCTCCACCGTGGACCGATGACCCGATCTTTAGGCAAGCTCGTTTTCTGAATGTGTTTAGAGAGGATGATCGAGGCAGCAAGGCAATTCTCGACTTTGCAAAAGATCTCGAAAATGACCTGACAACTTTGGTCCATGCCTTGTTCTTTGCACGTTGGTGCAATAGACAAGAGACACTGGATAATATCTCAATTAGATCCTTATCTGATCCTGACAGATTGCGCAATCTAATTGAGCAAGATGATCATTGGTGTAATACTACTGCATACCCAGTGGAGCCCATTCATTGGAAAGAAAAAAAATACTCTCGATTTGATGCCGCAACCCTGCTTTTCTTTGATATAAAAGAGCCTCTGACCAAAACAATTGAGAGTATACATGGTAATATCATTAAAGCGACAGATGCGATCAACAATGAATTTAAGATGAGGAATGATTTCCCCGTATTCATGGCGATCACAGACATCGCATGGTTCAGACCTGACATCATCGACCCAAACAGTCCTGTGCCTACAGGCATTGGCGCTGTGGCATATCTAGACAGGCTTCAGGAATATTTGGGTTTAGATAGCCATCAACAAACATGCGCGAGAATGATCGAACTACAAAAAGAATATTGGCCAGATGCAAAAAGAGAATTCCACCCCATTGACATTGAATATCTATCATGTGAATGCAGGAAATACCACAGCTATGTCAATAAGACAAAATTATTTGAAGGGAAAAATATTTTCACACCCAAATTTGAAAATGAGAAATGAGAAGAAATGACGTAGACTGGATCAGAGTCATTGCACTTGGACTACTAATAATCTATCATGCCATAGTTGCATTCCAACCTTGGGGTCATAAGATATGGTTCATTGAAAATGGAGAGCATTTGGAAGTATTGTGGATTCCAATGGCAATGATCAACGTATGGCGCATCCCAATTCTGTTCATGGTCTCTGGTATGGGTGTTTTTTTCGCCATGAGAAATCGTGATTGGAAACAACTGTTAAAGGAACGAACCTCTCGAATATTACTACCTTTTGTATTTGGATTCTTTTTCATTTGTCCGATCAATGTTTATTTCCCCTCTCTTTATTTTGATGAAGAGATATACTATGTTCCCAATGTAGGCCATCTCTGGTTCCTCGGTAATATTTTTATGTATGTTTTATTATTACTCCCATTACTCATATACCTAAATAACAGAACTCCTAATTTCATTTCTAGAATTCTCACTTGGCTATTTCAATACCGATTGGGAATAATAGCCTTGGCCTTGATCACAATGATCGAGTATTTGATAGTTCAACCAGAAAACTTCACTATTTATGCAATGACTCCTCATGGTTTTTGGCTTGGAATGGCATGTTTTTTTATTGGATTCTGTCTAGTATCGCTAGGCAATACATTTTGGAGGGCTGTGGAAAAAACAAGGAGATATGCCCTAGGCATTGGATTCTCTCTTTATATGATAAGATTATATGCTATGATATCTACACAAACCCAAGGAGCACATTGGCTCAATGGTTTTGAGTCAATGTGCTGGATGTTGGCCATCTTTGGATATGGGTCATTATATTTAAATAAATCTTCGAACGCTCTATCCTATTGCAAGGAGGCAGTTTATCCGGTCTATATATTTCATATGCCATTGCAAGCCTTTTTCAGCTATTTGATAATGCCTTTGAAGTTGGCAGCAATATTAAAATTAGTATTGTTGATAGGTGGCATATTTGCCGGTAGCATACTACTCTACGAGATAGTAAAACAAATAAAATGGTTCAGGCCTCTTTTTGGCCTAAAAT
>CALCSS010000216.1 GCA_937893835.1 uncultured Fidelibacterota bacterium | reverse complement strand
TCTAGGTCAGAGACCTACCAACTGAGAAAACCACGGTGGAATAGGATGATGCTCTTTCACTTCCATCAGAATTATTTCGATCCTCAGTTCTCGACTCGGTCAATGTACCACGAGCACCTGGGTCCGATCTGGAATGGTGATCATGGTGCCATACCCCCAACCTTGCTTCGTCTGAGTGCAGGTGAATTGCAAAGAGGTAGGAGGTTCCTCATTGATAGAGGGGTCATGGGTGATTTCATTGCCGTCTTGCCCGGAGCGGCCTGGAAGCAGAAGCAGTGGAGGCCGGAGAGATACAGTGAGGTTCTGGGTGCGTCAGACCTGCCGAGTGTATTGATAGGGTCCAAGAGGGACAAGATATGTGCAGATATTTGTGAGGGGCTGGAAAATTCAACGGACCTATCTGGCCAGACCGGTCTCAGGGAGGCCATGGCGATCATCGCCAATGCAAAATATGTCATCGGCAGCGATACGGGTCTGGTCCACGCTGCTGAGGCACTGGGCAAGAGGGTGTCAATGATATTGGGCCCGACCTCAACCGAAACGGGCGCGGGGGTCTCATTGGCCGATTCGGTCAATATTGAAAAAGATATTTGGTGCAGACCATGCTCACAGAATGGAAGTACGCCATGCTATCGTGATCGGCAATACTGCATGGAGTCCATCACACCGCAGGAGGTCTTAGGGTCACTGGACCTCAAACTGTAAATGAAGTTGCTCTGGATGATCATTTACAATGGGATACTATACCCATTGATCTTCTTTTTTGCGTTGATCGCCTCAATCTTCAGCAAAAAGATAAGAGACTCAATGGTCGGCAGGTACAGGGCACCATCGATACTAAAGGAATACTTTAAAGAAAAGGGCCCTAACTCAAAAATATACTGGTTTCACGCATCAAGTCTAGGAGAGTTCTATCAGATAAAGACCATCCTCGAAGGCTTGAAGGAAGGCCAGGATGACCTCGTCTGCATCGTGAGCTTCTCTTCTCCATCGGGGTTTGACAATGCCGAGAGCGATGCCATGGACCTGAAGTTTTACATCCCATTTGATTTCCCATGGACCGTCCGAGGGATATTGAACACTGTGGGTCCAGAGAAGATAGTCTTTGCATCATACGACCTCTGGCCCAACCTGGTCTGGATCTCTAGGGCAAGGGGGATACACATCAATTTATTTTCTGTGCGCATAAAGAAAGGCTCCCTGAAATTGAGGGTCCTGATCAAGGGTGTCTTCCGCGTGATATATTCATCAGTTTCATCGATCTACACCATCAGTGAAAAGGATATGAAGGGACTCTGCGATATACTGGGAGATGCGCAGGGACCAAGGCTCAGGGTGATGGGGAACCCTAGGTATGACCTCGTCATGCGAGATGCAATTCAATTCAGAGACCAGGACGTTGGGGACATGAAGGACAGGGACCTGCGTATCATCATAGGCAGTGCCCATAGGGAAGAGGAAGAACATTTGATCAGCGCCATGGTAGATCTCATGAACACCTACCCCGATCTCAGGGTCTTATACGCCCTGCACGAGCCATCAGAGAGTGCGATAAGTGAGATCAAGAAGAAATTCCACGATCAGGGCCATGTCGGAACGGTCTTCAGAAAGAAGACCGAACTTGCGCTGCCGTCCGATCGCTTGGTGATACTGGGGGTCGTTGGTATCCTGTCGAAATTATATTGGCAGTGCAAGATCGCCTATATTGGAGGAGGACACTCCACCGGGGTGCACAATGTCATGGAGCCTGCGGTGGCCAGACTTCCCGTGTTGTTCGGGCCCAGGTATCACAATTCACATGAGGCAGAGGAACTCATGGCCAATGGTGGCGGATTCTGTGTGCGTGACAAGGATGAGCTTCTGTCCACTACCAAGAAATTGATATCTGACGAAAAATATTGTAAGATCACCAGCCTCGCGGCATCGGATGTCATCTACAAGAATGTAGGTTCAACCTCAGAAATGGTAAGGTATGTGCTAAGTGACTGATCTAGTAGCAAAGATACGTTTTAAAAAATTCAGTGAAGAGTGGAAGAAGTTCACCCTCTCCTCAGGTCTCCATATCATTTACGGAGAGAGTGGCGCGGGCAAGAGCAGGCTACTGGATGCCATCCAGGGCAGGAAGATCCCCGATCATTCTAATTTTGAGATAGACGTCAACACAGACGCGATAAATGTCTACAGGATATATCAAAATCCAGACCATCAGATCATCGCGGCCACGGTCAGTAATGAGATAACCTTTGCCGGTGAATGCAAGCAACTAGACCCGAGTGAACTGGGAAGGATACTCGACCATAATCTTAAGTTCTTGCCCGATCACATCGACCCTATGATGAACCCGGGGTACCTCTCTGGAGGTGAGAAGGAGCTTCTGAACCTCGTGACCGCTCTGGACTTCAACCCGCGTGTCCTGTTGATCGATGATGGTCTCTCCTTTCTGTCCAAAAAGAATAAGCTACACTGTCTGAGCATGATGCGCGCCTGGCTAGAACGTTCAAGGGGCGTCATCGTGTGGGTCACATCTGACCAAGAAGATCTAAGCCTAGGAGGGAGCCCCATGGTCCTCTCTCTGGACTCCCTATCAAAATACCAGCCCGGTAGTGAGTGTAGGTACGATGAGATCCACGTTCCTGAGGGTAGGATGGACCTGGATATCCGGGGACTTACGTTTGGGTACGAGGGGCACCGAGACATGTATACTGACCTTTCAATGAAAATTGAGAATATCAGGTCACTGGGCCTATTGGGCGAGAATGGATCAGGAAAGACAACATTCGCGGGACTCTGTTTCGGTGACCTCTCTCCTGTGAAAGGTGAGATAGATTTCTCGATCGACGGAGACAGTGACCGTAGGATAGGCTACCTGGATCAATTCCCGGAGCACCTGATCCTGCTGAGAACGGCAGAGGAACTTCTGCAAGAGCTAAAGGACAACCAGGTCTTTGACGGGTCAATGGACAGGACATTCAAGAAACGGCTCAATCGTTTTGGGATCCAGTGGGAGAATATCGCCAGTGAGAGAGGGGTGGACCTGTCCTGGGTCATGCTCAGGATATTTCTGGTCGTTCTGCTCTGTCACTGTCACTTCAGCGTCCTCATACTGGATGAACCAACGTTTGGACTTGGATGGGATCAGAGGGTAAAATTACGCTCGTTCATAAGAGAGTGCATGAGCCACATGCACTTCATGATCGTATCGCATGACAGAGCATTCATTCGATCCATTTGTGATCATGTGATCGACCTTGACGAACTGGACAACAAGCATGTCAACATTGGAAAAGCAGAAAAGACAAAATCTTAAAGAGCGGATCATCAGTGATCCCACCAGGGTCATCACCCTGGCCAATCTCATTAGCCTGCTGAGAGCATTCTCTGCGATCCCGATCATATACTCAATGGCCAATCCGCAGTGGAACTGGATCACAGGCATCTTGATATTGCTGGCTGTCCTCTCCGATTCGTTGGACGGGTACTTTGCCAGAAGAGCCGACGAGGTGACTCACTTTGGCAAGTGGATCGACCCCACAGCTGATTTCGTTGTCATCATATCCGTCTTGGTCTATCTGGTGGGAGTCAAGGCCTTCCCGGACTGGTTCTTCTATTTTTATCTTGCGAGGCACATGACCATAGCCGCCTTCGCCATCTACTGCATGAACTACGGATACATGATCCTCCATGCGAATTGGTGGGGCAAGTGGGCCACGGGCATCACGGCGCTGGGTGTGTTTCTCCATATATTTGATTTTACCGCGCTTCCCTGGCTCAAGATGACATCCATCTACGCCGCAACGGTCCTCCTGTTTATTAGCATGGCCCAATACCTCAGACAGTTTACCCTATCCATCAGAGCGGGCAATGATAAGCAAACTGTTTAACGCTCTCAAGCGTTCCCGGGCGGGCATCGCAAAGACCCTGAGACTGATCGCGGGTAAGAGCCCATCACCAGAGGACATGGAGTCCCTTGAGGAAGACCTCTTGCAGAGTGACATGGGGTACGATGTCGTCCAGAATATCATATGCCTGCTGGAGACATCCTCATCGGCAGATCTCATGGAC
>CALCSS010000215.1 GCA_937893835.1 uncultured Fidelibacterota bacterium | reverse complement strand
TGGAAAGGGTGAGCCCAATCAGGCCATTCGTGTCGGGCATGCATCACCCGCCTGTCTATTTGATAATATTCAAGTTTTTGGAGGAGTCTAGGATGGAAAAGACCTTTAACGAATTATGTGAATCGCTTTTCTCCAAGTTGGGTGATGGGGAGGACCTTGTCCTTTCCTTCAACGGTGAGAATAGTCAGTTTGTACGTTTCAATAATGCATCGGTCCGCCAGACAGGTCTTGTGGATGATGCTGACCTTGGACTAAGGTTCATCTCAAACGGGCGTACCTGCAATGGAGGTTTTACTGTCTCCGGTGATGTGGATATCGATCTCAAGAGGGGATCGGATGAGATCGATAGGATGAGAGCCGAGTCCAAGGAGATACCTGAGGATCCCTTCTTGGTCCTGCCAAATGATTCGGGATCCAGTCATGAGATCAAGGACGCAAACGGACTCGCGTTCGAGGATGCTGTTGACGCAATACTCCCTGCTATTCAGGGGACTGACTTTGTTGGAATATTGGCCAATGGCAAGATGTACCGTGGAAGCGCAAATAATCATGGCCAAAGGCATTGGTTTGAGACGGGATCATTTTGCCTGGATTATTCATTGGTGACCCCAGAGCATCAGATGGTCAAGGGTTGTTATGCCGGGGGAGATTGGAATCAGGATGAGTATGAGGATTATGTAAGACGCAGTAGAAAAAAACTCACTATGATGGAGAGAAAACCGGTCAAGATAGATACAGGCGAGTACCGGACCTGGTTTGAGGCTGCGGCCGTCGCTGACTTCCTGGGAATGTTCTCCTGGAACGGGATCAGTGAGGCATCTCTCAGACAGGGCTGTAGTGGCTTTGGTCGGATGAGGAATGAGGACGTGAGGTTGTCTCCAAAATTCTCGATCATTGAGGACTTTTCACCGGGGTTATGTCCCAAGTTCAATTCAAACGGTGAGGTCTCTCCAGAGACCATCTCGTTGATCGAGAATGGAACGCTAAAGAATACCCTGGTCAGTTCGAGATCCGCTAAGGAATACGGGGTAACATCAAACTTCGCCGATGAAGGTGAATATCTAAGATCACCGCGGATGGTACACGGTGATCTAAATCAGGAAAATGTGACCAAAGAATTAGACAAGGGACTATACCTTTCAAACATACACTATCTCAATTGGAGTGATAACGCGGGAGGGAGGATCACTGGCCTGACCAGATACGCATGTTTTTGGGTTGAGGGAGGAGAAATAGTCGCACCAATACAGACCATGAGATTTGATGACTCATTCTATCGCTTCTTTGGTGATAAATTGATCGATGTTGAGGATAAGCTGACTGTGGTTCCAGAGGTGGAAACATATGGCCAGCGTTCTCTGGGAGCCACAACCTGCCCAGGGATCTTGGTCGATTCTTTCGCCCTGACCCTCTAGACAGATGGAGTTGACAGGTATCATCCTCTTTGTGATCGGGTTTGTACTCGGTGGAATCACTATCTGGTCTATCCGACAGAGAGAGATAGATTCGGTCAGAAAGAACCAAGACCAACTTAGGGATGTATTTGGCGACCTGTCAAATGAGGCGCTGGTACAGAGTCAGAAAAAATTCCTTGAACTTGCAGAAGATAAATTTTCATCCATCCTTGGAAAGTCTGACGATCAGTTGAGCAAGAAAAAGGAGCTGATAGATACGACACTGAAGGATATGAAGAATGACCTGAAGAACCTATCCGAAAATACAGTGGCCCTCAAAACACAGATGGAGGAATCTCGAAAGAACATGGGGGAACTGACCGATACCACGTCCCAGCTGAGGCAGATACTGTCCAGCTCTCAGGCCAGAGGTAGGTGGGGTGAGAGAATGGTCGAGGATATCCTAAAATTCATTGGACTGACCGAGGGTATCAACTATGAGCAGCAGACACAGGCCGGTTCTGACAGGCCTGACTTCACCTTTTTCTTACCCGATGATAAATCATTGAACATGGACGTCAAGTTCCCATTGGACCATTATGAGAAATATCTTGCAGCAGAAAATGATAACGAGAAAGAGGCTGAAAAGAAATACTTCTTGAAGGATGTTCGCAATCGTATCAATGAGGTCTCCAAACGATCTTACATAGATCCCGAGGGTGGGACGGTAGACTATGTTCTACTATTTATTCCAAACGAGAGCATATACTCCTTCCTGAACCAGGAGGATGGAGAATTGATCGATTTCTCATTGCAGAAAAAGATCATCCTATGCTCACCCATAACTCTATATGCTGTCCTATCCTTGATCCGTCAGGCCGTATCTAACTTTGCGATGGAAAAGAAGGCAGGAGAGATGCAGGAACTCGTAGGGGTCTTTAAGAAGCAATGGGATCTCTTTACCGGCAAGATCGAATCCATAGGTAAATCTCTAGGCGCACTGTCAAATCATTATGAGGATCTCAAGGGTCCAAGACTACGAGAACTTGAAAAACCAATGGACAAGATATCTGAACTACAATTAGGACAAGATAAAACCAAAGTGAGGGAGGTCGATTGAACAGTGATATCAAGATCATGGCATTGTCAGTCTCTATGATATTGAGTGGATGTGTTGGCCCTCCAGACCATTCAGATGGTCTGCTGGAGAATGTCCCTGCGGTCGTTATAGAAAGTGATTACTTCTCCCTATCAGTCTTGGGAGATAAGTATACTGAAAAGAATGAGTGGGAGCTAGCCTTGGATGTTACCACACTCGACCAGATCCTGACCACCATGGTGATCAAGGATCTTGCCATTAACTCCTCCGACTCTTCCTACATTTTCCTAGTGGATGAACAGGGTGATACCATATTCAACGTAGGATTGTTCTCAGATGTGATCTTCACCAGCCAGGATTCAATATCGGTTGTAGGCATACCTAAGAAGGTCATTCTAGATACAGACAATTTTTCAGGAAGGCTTCAGTATCAGATAATAAAAATATCATTATAGTCTGATCATTAAGGATTATATTTACCTTGTATTGTAAAAATAGATGGCAGATAATATTCATTATGTACACCAATAAAATGATCAGAGTTCTTCCCTTTAGCATATTGTTTGTTCTTTCCATACTCTTTGGAAAGTCAGACGATGAAATAGGTGGTCTTTATTTTAGATCTAACTACGATAGGAGTAATAGTTCAGGCAAAGGGACAACCCTTCTTTTACCAGAAAAGGGGCTCATTAAATACCAGGACGATCTTCGATTGGAATTTGACATCTTCTTCTGGAGAAAAAATCCATTTGGGTTTGTATTGAGTGCTGGCAATGTGGAGAACCCTGATGCCATCGTTCTCTCATATTCAGAATATAGAAGCAGAGACACGAGTTTCATTGAATTGACGTATAAGGACAGACCGTCAGTGATATCCATTCCCATTCTTGATAAGGATCAGGGATGGAAACAATGGAAACGACTTACACTATTTCTGAACTCAAATGATAATAGGATCGGTCTTTCATTTGATGCACAGGACATATCATGGTATCAAGCCACTTCGCCATTACCGGATGATCTTCAGTTTAGATTTGGCGAAACCTCTCACAACATAGAGCCACCACGAATGGTATTGAGAGATATTAGATTGTATAAAGATGGCCACGCTTTCCTGTATTGGCCACTAGATGAGATCCATGGAACACAAGTATCCTGTGAATCAAAAAATGGATTACCAAAAAAAGGTATGATGTCCAATGGAGTCTGGATGAAGGAGATGCATACGGCATGGCGTGTCACAGATCAAATAACATTGCCATTAGGAGGTTTTCAATCAATAGGATTCAATGACCAGGATAATGAATATATCTTTTCCGTAGGTGATTCACTTTATTTTATCAACCGGTCAAACATAAAAATAGATCAAAGGTTTTCCTTTGAGTTATTATCGAATGATGC
>CALCSS010000214.1 GCA_937893835.1 uncultured Fidelibacterota bacterium | reverse complement strand
CAAAAAACCACCTTAAGAATAGATTATATAAATAACTATATCTAAAACAAAAAATATATCTTAATTTTTATTTATGATCATTTACAATCGCACTGAATACAAAAAACTTTCACCAAAACAATACAAAAAAGAAAAAAAACGTTTACAAGTTGAGCTCCTTAAACTTCAACAATGGACTGTAAAAAAACAAAAAAGAGTTGCCATTGTTCTAGAAGGTCGAGATGCTGCTGGGAAGGGGTCGACCATAAAACGTTTCATTGAAAACATGATGCCAAACAGTTTTGATGTAAAAGAAATGGGTGTCCCAACAAAATATCAAAGAAAAAACTGGTTTAAGACCTGGAACAGGTTGCTCCCCAAGCCGGGCAACATAACTTTCTTTGATAGGAGCTGGTATTCTCGTGCCACCATACAACCCGTTATGGGATATTGCACCGAAAGGCAATATCTTAACTTTATGTCCAAGGTAATTACCTGGGAACAGGGACACATAGATGGTGGATTAATTTTAATCAAACTTTACCTATCAATTTCTAAAGAAAATCAAGAAATTCGATTTCATCTTAGGGAAATGAATCCGCTAAAGTATTGGAAACTTTCTCCAAATGATTGGAAGGCACATAAAAAATGGCAATTTTTCACCAAATTTAAAGAACACATGTTCAACCATACATCAACAGAGTTATCACCCTGGGTGATCATTAATTCTAATATTAAAATGATAGCAAGAGTAAATGCCATGCGCTATGTGCTTTCAGTTATTGACTATGATGGGAAAGAAAGTTTAAAGGCAAAAAAATGGAACCGCGACGACCCAGAATATGAAATTACCATAAACAATATACTTTTCGAGAATCTTAATAAAGACCAATATGATTTTTTGTTTAATCTAAAATCAAATGAAGGTTAATAATATTCTAACACTTCATCTATAAGTTTTAATTGGACCTTTGATAAAAAAATCATCCTTTCATTTAAAGATTCTGGTAATTGATTATAAAAGGATTATATCTTTAACGAAAAACCATAAAAGGTGACATAATGAAAAATAAATCAGGCCCTTTGCTGATTTATTTGTGTTTCAATGTTCTTTTATTTTCCGAAACACAAACAAGTGCTACGGTGTTCTATAACTACACTAGAAATCTTAATGATGGTAACAACGCCTTTAACCTAAAAAGGGGGTATTTATCTTTCGCAAACGACGTCAGTGAGACTGTCTCATACAAAATAACCTACGATGTAGGATCCAATGATGCAGGTAGTGCCTATACTGCATTTTTAAAAGTGGCCATGATAAAATTAAAAACAAAAATATGCGATGTTTCTATTGGCATGCAAGGCATGAACATGTACAAGACCACAGAAAACACATGGGGACATCGTTTTATAGCAAAAGGTAGCATGGGGGCCTATGGCTTTTCTCCATCAGCAGATGTGGGATTAGGGTTTACCCGGAGCTTTGGTCTAGTTACAACTAGCGCCCTGGTCACAAACGGTGGCGGATACAAAAAACCCGAAACTGATGCACATAAAAAAACATCCCTTCACTTGGTCTATGGTCAACCCAAACTAAACAATGAAAATGGTTTTAACCTTGGCGGTAGCTTTTCAGTGGAGCCGTATGATATAAATGAAAATAAAACCGAGACAGTAAACGTAATGGGACTCTTTGGTGGATATGCAGGCTTTGGTTTTCGGGGCGGAATAGAACTTGATACAAAAAAAGATGCAGACATTATGGGAAAAATACTCTCTCTTTATGGTACCTACTCAATATCTGAAAGCCTCTCCATTTTGGCAAGATACGATCAAGTGGACATAGACACCTCTAGCTCTGGAGATGGAATTCAGGCTATCATATTAGGGCTCCATTATCGTCTTGGCCAAGGAATGATAGTAGCCCCAACACTTAGAACGACAACACCAGAAAATGGAGAATCAGTCAACACATTTATCCTAAATTTTGAATTCAACTTTTAGGTAGGCCAAAATTGAAAAATTGTTGACCTATGATTTTCTAGTCCATTGTTCTAGGGAGACATATATATAAAGCGGCACCTAACACACAGGCAAGAACGCCCTTACCCCAGCCCATTTCAGATGGTAAAAGTCCCCCCTCCTGAAACCAAGAAAGAATTGCAAACATTATACCAAATGATGAAAGCGAAAGCCATATGATCTTTTTCATTACTTTTTATAGCCAACTGCCTCAAATGGATTGACAAGGATCGTAGATATGTTTTTAAGGTGAGCGGCTATCCTTTTGAGGTATCTAGCATATAAAGCCAGAGCGACAGATTTTGACTCACTTCCTTGAGATAATTCACCAGATATGCATCCATTCACTATCTTATCTGAGCTGGACACAACATCCTTATAGGTTGACATGAGCGAACGAGCGACCTCCTCATCCTGAGAGTTAATTGCAGCAATGGTCTTTTCAAAACGCGAGATGACCTCACTCTCTATTTCTGCTAGTTCATTAGAAAAATCCTCAGCCAGCATTGTATCAGGGTAGTTCAATGCTAGGTCTAAGATATTTTTAGTATAGTCTCCAACTCTTTCTACGTCAATTACCATGTTCAAAAGAACGAGGCCATTTGGTAGGTCCTCAATATCTTGACTAATGGAATAGTGCGTTACAACCTTACGCCGAACATCTTTTTGAAATAGATTAATCTCTGTGTCGCGTTTTTTCAAGGCCTTAATTGTATCAAAGTCCTCATTTTCTCGTAAATATTTTATGGCCTTATTAAATATCTGGTTAGATAATACCATCATCTCATAAGACTCATCCCAAGCCTGAGACAAAAGGTCATCCGATTTCCAAAGTGCTACAACATCTTTAAATAATGACATGTCTATTCCTATTTTCTTTTTTTGTTTAACGACCCAAAACAATAATGGTTAGTGGTAATCCCACAAAAATAAAAAGCAGATACATTACTGGAATCAATTTATTATTTACCGCACGGTCAGCAATCCACTCTGCGCAATTTAAAGGAACGACCCTCAAAAACGGTAGCCCATAAATAATGATAATTCCAAATATGTTGAAAAGTAAATGACTGATTGCAGCAATTAGGGCCGCCACTGTTCCAGTTATGGAGGCCAACAGGGCTGTTACCGTTGTTCCAATGTTTGCGCCAAGGGTGAATGGAAATATCTGACGCAAGGTTAAAACACCCGCACCCGCAAGCGGGACAACTAGAGACGTGGTTATTGAAGAACTCTGTACCATGACTGTCAAGATCATTCCAAAACCAATAGCCCTTAGTGGTGTTTTAAAAATATACTCATCAAAAAAGACCTCAACCTTTTTAAGTACAAGACTCCGCAAAATTTTAACGAGCACATATAGCATTGCAAATGTTATCAGAACGCTAAGGATGAGATATATAACGTCATTGTCAAATGCGAATTTTTCTACAAATTTTCCACCAGATTTTATGGCAACCTTAATGGGACTCTTTGCTTTTAATATTTCAACATTTTGTATTTTGCCAAACATGAGAGATGAAATCCACTCCGCAGACCTTTGTATTCCATGAAAGGCCATTTCCAACGGAAAAAGAATCATGACGCACATTATGTTAAAAAAATCATGAACGGTTGAAGCAGCAAAGGCCCTTCTAAATTCATTTCCTCTGTTAAGATGGCCAATTGAGACAATCGTATTTGTAACTGTTGTGCCAATATTTGCCCCCATGATCATTGGTACTGCACCAGCCAGTCCCAGTGCGCCACTGCTTACCATCCCAACGATCAACGATGTTGTTGTAGATGAACTTTGAAAAAGAACCGTGGCGAAGACACCAATAAAAAGAGCAATTACGGGATCACTTGTTGTTGTGAATATTGAGTCAGCAACATCTGACCCCATATTTTTTATTGCCGAGGACATTCCATTGATACCTACAAGAAAAACATATAGGGCGCTTATAATGCCCAGGATCTTAAGACCCATGTTTTTTGATTCAGTATTCACAGATTCTTTTCAGTTTATGTTTTTTAAATATTAGAGAGGGCAAATTATGAAAGAACATTTATAATTATGAAATGGTGTTTTCACCTAATGTGGATGATCAATGTTTAAAGCACCGGGTATTTGTAAAGACCATGGCAAACCCATGTTCATTACATGCGTCAATGATCTCCTGATCTCGAATTGAGCCCCCGGGCTGCATTATGGTTCCGATCCCTGAATCTTTTATTGTATCAATGCTATCTCTAAATGGAAAGAATGCGTCCGAGGCAAGAACCCCCCCTTTGACATTTTCTCCGCCCTTTTTTAGCGCCATATGAACTGCATCAACTCGGCTTACCTGCCCGGCACCTAGACCAACGGTTGTACCATCTTTAGCTATTAGAATTCCATTTGATTTGGCATGCCTCAAAACTTTCCATGTAAACAGGGCGGTACGAACATCTTGGTCAGATGGTTGTTTTTTTGTTACAACGGTGAGATCATTCCTTGTCAATATCTTCGTGTCTGTATCTTGAACGAGAATACCACCGTCTATATTGCGTACCTCAATCCTCTTTTCTCTTCTTTCAAATTCACCTATCTCCAAAACCCTTAGGTTCTTCTTCTTTTTAAAGATCTTCAGTGCTTCAGGGTCAAAACTTGGCGCAAGAACGATCTCCACGAATACACCCGTTATGGATTCTGCAACTTCCTTTGTGCATCTGCGATTGAATGCTATGATCCCTCCAAACGCAGAAAGAGAATCTGCGTTAAATGCTCTTTCGTATACATCAAGTATGTCATCTCCAATGGCAACCCCACAGGGGTTTGCATGTTTGACCACCACGCATGCTGTCTCATCAAATTCACGCACACACGCCAAGGCACCATCGGCATCCATTATATTATTGTACGATAGTTTTTTCCCCTGGTGTATGGTTGCATTTAAGACATTAGGCTCATTGTTACCAGGAACAACATAAGATGAAGCTGCCTGGTGGGGGTTTTCTCCGTAGCGCATATCAGAATACTTATTGAAAGTAAGGGACAGGTCTTGTGATAGTTCATCATCTTTAACGTAGTTATGAATTATCGTATCGTACTGAGCTGTATGACCAAACGCCTTTGCAGATAAACACTTTCTAGTGTCGAATGATATTTGACCGGTCTCTTTGATCTCGTCCTGTATCGTTGAATAATCATTTGGGTCGACCAGAACCGTTACCCACCCTAGGTTCTTTGCAGCAGAACGAATCATTGTCGGGCCACCGATATCAACATTCTCAAGGGCCAGTGCAAGGTCACACTCTTCTTTTGAGATGGTCTTGGAGAATGGATATAGATTACACACAACCAGGTCTATCCAATCGATTTTATTATTGATGGCATCATCTTCGTGTTGGTCTCTTAGTCCAAGTATTCCTCCTTCAACAAGAGGGTTGATGGTCTTTACTCGGCCATCCATTATTTCTGGAAAATTCGTATAATCACTTACGTCAGTAACACTTAATCCTGCCTCTCTCAATGCTCTTGCTGTGCCGCCGGTTGACATGATCTCAACATCAAACTCCCCTAATCCTTGAGCAAGATCTAATAGACCCGTTTTATCAAACACCGATATTAGCGCACGACCAACCCGCACCGGTTCCTTATTTAGTGATGGGTTATTTATCATTGTTTTTTATCACGGCCAAGGTTAAACGGCTCTTGCACACGGCCTCATCCTTTTCGTTTTTTATGTTTATGTTCCAAACTTGAATGGTTCTTCCAATTCTTATTGGTGTGGCTTTCCCAAAGACCCAGCCGCCCCTTACAGCCCTTAGGTGGCTGGAGTTTATCTCGATGCCGACCACAGAAAATTCATCTAGGTCAATCTGATTTCCAGCGCCCATGCTTCCAAGTGTCTCTGCAAATGCAACACTTGCCCCGCCATGCAAAAGACCAAAAGGTTGCCTCGTTCGATCATCAACGGGCATCTTTCCAGAAATATGCCTATCTCCAAAGTCTGTTATCTCAATTCCAAGTGTAGAGACCATTGTATCCTTGATCCTCTCATTGACCATTTTTAAAATGTCTTTATTACCCATTGTTTACAAACAGTGGAATGGCCTCTAAGAATGCAGAGCCCTCTAGTTCTTGTACCTTTGTCTTAAGAGACTCGATCGTATCATTGTGCGCAACAGGACATCTTTTTTGTATTAGAATGGGACCTCCGTCAACCTCATCGGTCACAAAGTGTATCGTACACCCGGTCTCCTTGTCATCATTTTTCAACACCTTTTCATGGACATTGGTGTCCATACCGCCAGCATATTTTGGCAGAAGGGAGGGGTGAACATTTAATATTTTCCCACTCCACTCACTGCAAAACCCCGTGGATAGAATTCGCATGAACCCGATCAGTAGGATAAGATCCACTCCGTGGTCCTTTAAAACCTGGGTCATTTCAAGATCAAACTCCTCTCGGTTTTTTTTCTTATGATCAATGAAAACCGATTGGGCATTATGTGCCTGAGCCCTCTTTAAAATGTATGCATCGCTTTTGTTGGAGATAACAACAGATATGTTGGCGTCCAGATCACCTGATTGGATAGCGTCTAATATAACCTGAAGGTCTGTTCCGTTTGTGGATCCGAGAATCCCAATGTTGATCATCTTAGTGACCTCATATGGTCGACACGTTTTTGCACAACATCATTCGTACCAATATCTGTTCTATGAAAAAGGGGACCCCCCACCCGGGAGATCTCTGCCTCTGCGATCTTCTCTGCCTCTGTGATCGAGTCACCCACACCAACAACCGCGACGGTTCTACTACCTGCCTCAATAAATTTGCCATCTCTTATATCAACAGATGCGAAGAACAGCGAATCGGGATCGGACACAGATGAAACATCGATCACCTCTCCCTTTAGTGGATTATCTGGATATCCCTCAGGTACTGCATACTTACAGACAGTGGCCTTGTTTTTAAATTCGACATTCGTGTTTCCAAGGGTTCCCATTGCGATCGCATCACATATCTCAACAATATCACTATCTAATAGAGAGAGGACATTCATTGCCTCAGGGTCACCAAACCTGGCATTATATTCAATCAGTTTGACCCCGTTTGATGTTACCATGAAACCACCATAGAGCACGCCCTTGTACCCCTCACCAAATTTATTTCTAAGAGCATCTGCTGTTTTCAGGTTTATGGAACGGGCCTCCTCGACCTCACCTTCCCTCAAGAAGGGAAGTGAGTGGTCGACATCAGAATAGGTTCCCATCCCGCCCGTGTTAGGCCCTGTGTCACCATCATGAGCTCTCTTGTGGTCCTGAACAACAGGCATGTGTTTTAGCGTGGTGCCATCGCAAAAACTCATCAGAGAGAACTCCTGCCCGACAAATTTCTCCTCGATCACAAATTGACCACCCGAATCCACCAACTCTTGACAATAAGATATAGCCTCCTCATTTGAGTGCAAATGTTCACCCGATACCTTGACACCTTTTCCGCCTGCAAGGCCATCGTACTTTACAACAAAATCATCTCCCAGGTCATTTATGAAGCCTCCAACGCCCTCCATCGAGTCAAAGGTCTCATACTGAGGCCCTCCAGGAATACCAAATTCAACGAGGAGGTCTCTTGCAAAGGATTTTGATGTTTCTATCTGTGCGAGTCTTTTTTTTGGCCCGACCACTTTTATGCCTGCATCATCTAAGACATCTGACACCCCTTCGCTCAAAGGATTCTCGGGCCCCACCACCGCGAGGGATGAATTAAATTGTTTTGCGTATTGCAGAACGGTATTGGGGTCGTTGATATTATCTACAACGATCTCTGTAGATAGCCGAGCTATTCCGGGATTCATATTTGATGCTATGCAGTGGAGTTTTCCACCACTACATGACCTGCTTATGGATTTGGCAAGTGCGTGTTCCCTAGCACCTGAACCAATAAGTAATATGTTCATTTTAGCTTTGAGCGCTCATTCAATCGTTGAGACCCCAGATCATCCATCTTCTTCTCATTGATCTCACCATTAACATACCAACCATCAAGACACGCCATACAGGGCCTGTCTATATTATGA
>CALCSS010000213.1 GCA_937893835.1 uncultured Fidelibacterota bacterium | reverse complement strand
TGTTGTGAAGATCGCGCATGCTAACTCTCTTTGGTGAGTGTGTCCGCTTTCCAAGAATAGTGAGGTTGATGCTTCAAGTATCATTTCAGGAAAATCGTTTTCTGTCTCATTTATATTAATCCCTATACCAATCACCATGGGATAGACCTTTTTATCAGAGATCTTACTTTCACAGAGAATGCCTCCACATTTTTTCCCACTGATCATAATATCATTCGGCCATTTTAATTCGGGTGTCAAACCACGATTCTCCACGGTCATGGCAGCAGCAACACCTGCGGCAATCGGTATTAATTCTGCATTCTTTATCGTAAGTGGTTCTGTCAAGATCAAAGACATGGCAAGCCCCTTGCTTGGGCTCATTGACCAAATATTACCATTTCGTCCTTTTCCCTGTAATTGATTATCAGTGATGATGATCATTCCATGACTTGCCCGGTCATTCTCTAGGAGTTCCCATGCTTCAGCATTTGTCGATCCCAATCTCTGATAATACTCAACATCCTTTCCTAGATAGTTTGTCCTGAGGTTTGTATGTATAAGATTTGTGAATATCATGATTACAAAAATAAGTAGGTTAATTCCAAATAGGCTAGGCCCATCGCAAGGGTAGTGCCGGCAACGACCTGAGAAAGTGTATGAGCTTTTAACACCAGACGTGATATAGATACTAGCATGGTGGCAATGACCATCACCAGGGGATATTCAAAGCCTGCCAACCATAATGCGACAATTGGCCCCCCCAGACCTATCATATGGATGGATATCTTCCAAAACTTTGTGATGCGCCAAACTATTGCAGTATTGATCGCATAACAAAACATCAACCCCCTAACAATTGATGGTGCATCAAGGTAGGTCAATAAAATAAAACCTAATGCGTTATAGATCGCAGCAATTGCAAGAAGTTGAATACGTTGTTCCTTGATCGGTGCATCCATTGAGGAGACCTTTCCCATTCGAATAAAATAAAATATTGTTACCAGTGGAAGGATATTCGTAAAGAAAATAGAGCCAAGGAAAAGTAAATGTTGTGAATCTGTTGGTTGACCAAAATAAATGATAATTGCAAAACTAAATGGAGCGACCAATAATGGATTGATTATGGAGGATATAATTATGGAAAGGGTTCTCAAAGTAATATCAATATTCTCCAAAGACTAAACGAAGCACATCTGATATCTCACCTAGAGTGCATCTATTTATTACACAATCAATGATCTTAGGCATCACATTATCTGTCCCTTTGGCCACATCTTGCAATGAGTTCAGTGAATCTTGTACCTTGCCATTATCTCTTGAGTTCTTGGACACCTTCAAACTGTCTATTTGAGCATTAACTAGGTCAGTATTTATTCCCAGTAGATCTTGTTCTAGTTCTTCCTCCTGTTCATGAATATTCACACCTACTACATATTGCTCTTTGTTCTCTATTTCTTTTTGATATTCATATGCACTTCTTGTTATCTCATTTTCTATAAACCCATTGTCAATGGCTGCTATTGAGCCTCCAAGCTCATCGATATGTTCAATGATGTGCATTGCATTGTCATAAAATGTGTCGGTTAGCTCTTCGACCACATAACTTCCACCAAAAGGATCAGGGTAAGAGGTAATGCCACTTTCCATTGCAATGATCTGTTGCGTTCTTAGTGCTAATTGTGCGGCCTCTTCCGATGGTAGTGCAAGTGCCTCATCTCTACTATTTGTGTGCAGGGACTGAGTGCCACCTAAGACAGCAGAGAGGGCCTGGATGGTTGTCCTCACTACATTATTATCAATTTGATTTGCTGTTAAGGTGGACCCACCGGTCTGAGTATGAAACCTACAATAAAGTGCCTTTTCATTTGTCACTGAGAAACGTTCCCTCATTATTGTTGCCCATAATTTTCTTGCTGCTCTGAATTTTGCGATCTCTTCCAAAAAACCATTATGAGCATTAAAGAAAAATGATAATCGTGGTCCAAATTTATTTGGGTCAAGTCCTTTTTCGATCGCTGCCTTTACATAGGCAATGGCATTTGAAAATGTAAAAGCTAGTTCTTGTTCAACTGTGCTACCAGCCTCACGAATATGGTAACCTGATATTGAGATGGTGTTCCAATTAGGAACGTGACCATCGCAGAATGCCATTACGTCAGTGACCAATCTCATAGATGGGCCAGGAGGGAAGATATAGGTTCCTCTTGCAGGGTATTCTTTGAGGATGTCATTTTGGATAGTCCCATTCAATTGACCTAGAGACACACCCTGCTTCTCGGCAGTGGCGATATATAATGCCAACAGTATTGGTGCAGTTGCATTTATGGTCATTGAGGTAGATACACTACCCAATGGTATGTCTTTGAATAACGTTTCCATATCATCAATAATAGATATAGGGACACCCACCTTCCCAACTTCACCTTCTGACATTGAATGGTCAGAGTCATACCCTATCTGAGTAGGTAGGTCAAAAGCAATAGATAGGCCCGTTACACCATCCTGGAGCAATTTAAGGAAACGTTTGTTTGTTTCTTCAGCAGAAGTAAACCCGGCATATTGGCGCATCGTCCATGTCCTCTTTCTATACATATCCTTATAAAGGCCTCTCTTAAATGGAAACTTGCCTGGACTCTCTATTGTCATGAGATATTTTGATTCTTTTTTATTTGTTGGTAGGCGTCATTGACTGCTTTGAATTTTTCTTCAGCAAGGTCCTGCATCTCCTTCCCCAAGTGGGATACCTTGTCCGGATGGTATTTATTTGCCATTTTTCTATAGGCTTTTTTTACTTCTTGTTCAGATGAGGATGGATCTATCTCAAGTACCCTATATGGAGCCTCCCGATCTTTTGCAAAGACAGCTTTGATTGATTCGTAGTCACTTTTATTGATGTTTAGATAATTTGCAATGGTCGATATGACATGAACCTCTTTTTCATGTACATCTCCATCTGAGGCGGATAGTCCATATAGAATGTGTATCAATTCAAGGCGACTCGGATGATCCATTGATCTTTGTATTTGTCGACATACGTCTTGCAATGGGTAATCCTGATCCAATATTTCTTTAAATACCATCATCAGTTCTTTTGCCTGCTGAACACCAAATTGTTGCTTTAAGAAATTTTTCACATAGTCAAGTTCGGATCTTAATAATTTTCCATCTGCCTTCATTACCTTTGCAAGCAATACCAAGACCGATACCACAAAATCACCGTGCCTAGTTTTCGCACCATATCTTTCCCCATGATTTACTCCTATGTTTCCCATAGAAGATCCTGCGCTCATGGAACCATATGCATATCCTAAAATAGCGCCTATGGGACCAGCGACCACCCATCCTAATCCTCCCCATAACAATTTTTTGTTAAATGACATATATAGCCTAATTAATTACCTGAAATTTATGCATGAAAAATTACAAGAATGTCAATTGGAGATTGTTTGTGACACCGGAACCTATTCTTATATTCTGATATGAAAATTCCATTTCGAATAAAGAT
>CALCSS010000212.1 GCA_937893835.1 uncultured Fidelibacterota bacterium | reverse complement strand
AAGTGCGGCTCATACTGGAGGGAATTGTGAGGATTTTAAAGGTCATAAGATTGGCTATAATTATGCAATTCAAGGGAATATATTACTTGGTCAATCCATTCTTGACGAGATGGAAGAGGCCTTTCTGACACAATATGGCACTTTTGAGGAAAAGATGATGGCCGCTCTAATGGCTGCAAATGTTACTGGGGCAGATACACGATGTGAGGTCTATGGCACACCGGCAATCTCTGCATTCATTAGAATAGCAGAACCAGTCGATCTTATAGATTCACTTTTCATGGACATCAATGTAAATAGTGCTCCATTGACGCTCAATCCATTGGACTCTCTATATTCATTGTATTGGGATTGGAAAATATCACACTATATATCTGGAGACATTGATTTTGATAGAGTTGTCGGAGTCAATGATGTTATTGCTCTTTCAGATCATATCATTGGAAGCCAGACCATCAATGACCACGCGTTAGATGCCTCAGATATAAATATGAATGGCACTGTGGAGATAACAGATCTCTATCTTTTATTATATCAAATTATTGGAATTACGGGAATATAAATACATGAGACAGGGTACAAAATTGATCATATCACTATTAATGATATCTGCAGCTCTTTCAAATTCCATCAAGGAAAAGTATACAGATGTTTCATTGAGGATCATTTCAGAGGCACTATCTGATAGTACTGCATATGAACGATTGGCTTATCTATGTGATACATTTGGTCCAAGATTGAGCGGGTCAAACAATTTGGAGGAAAGTATCAATTGGATTCTGAAAGAGATGAAAAATGATGGTCTAGACCAAGTCCAGGGTGAGAGAGTGAAGGTGCCATCATGGAAGCGTGGAAATGAGTCTGTAAGGCTCCTAAAGCCCTTTAAAAAGGAATTGGCAATGTTGGGCCTGGGGAGCAGTGTAAAAACCCCAAAAACAGGGATTACCGCAGATGTAGTAGTGGTCAATGATTTTAATGAACTTGAAAGAACTGCAAAGAAGGTTAATGGTAAGATAGTACTGTACAATGTTCCTTTTACCACTTACGGAGAAACGGTGACCTACAGGTATGAGGGAGCCAGTAGAGCTGCAAAACATGGTGCTGTAGCAAGCCTGATCAGATCGATAGGCTCTTGGTCAATGAATACTCCACATACCGGGAACATGTCCTATGATAAGCAATATAAAAAGATACCTGCTGCTGCATTGACAATTGAAGATGCAATGATGCTTGGAAGATTATATGATCGCGGTGAGAGGATCACCATGAGAATTGATATGGAAGCTAAAATGACAGGTGATAGATGGTCACGGAATGTCGTATCTCAGATTAATGGAAGCCAATACCCAGATGAGATAGTTGTTGTTGGAGGTCATATTGATTCTTGGGATGTAGGCCAGGGTGCTCATGATGATGGAGGTGGTTGTATTGCAGCTTGGGAAGCGATAAGGCTCATAAAGGAACTGGACCTGAGGCCAAAAAGGACCATCAGGTGCGTACTATGGACAAATGAGGAGAATGGCGGGAAAGGAAATAAGGCCTATAGAGACATGCATATGGATGAATTAAAGGACCATGTACTAGCAATCGAATCAGATGGGGGGGTGTTCGCTCCAAGTGGATTTGGATTTACTGGTAGTGATAAGGCAAAAACGATCGTAAGAGAGATTCATGACCTAATGAAACCCATAAAGGCGAATACTATGACAGACTGGGGTAGGGCGGCAGATGTGACTCCACTAAATGATGAGGGAATACCAGTCATGTCATTAAATGTAGATGGTTCAAAGTATTTTTG
>CALCSS010000211.1 GCA_937893835.1 uncultured Fidelibacterota bacterium | reverse complement strand
AGTGGCAACATGGGCACACCAGGGGAGCGCAATGCCGCTTTCTCAGGGACCTTTGTACTGGCCAGCAGCGCCATGGACCATGGATATGTGACCGAGGGAACTGAGTCACAGTTGTCGTTCTGGATCATGAATGATGGTGTGGCCGATCTGGTCATTGACTCGATGATGAACCAGACCGAATATTTCATGCTGACACCCACCGATGGGGTCATCCTACCAGATGACTCTGTGGAGGTGTCGGTCACCTTTGCACCAGAGGCGGTTCAGACATACTTGGACACCGTTCTGATCTTCACCGATGACCCCTACAATCCGCTGGGCGCTGTTTCGCTTGTGGGTACATCGATCAATGAATTTGCTGACATCGTGGTCAATGGTGCCGGTGATGACAGTCTGTTTAACTATCTGTTCCCGTTCACGCGTCTTGGTTTTTCAAGAACACTGAACCTGGAGATCGTGAACATCGGTACACCGGACCTGGAGATCGAGGAGATCATTCTCGAGGGAGACCCTGAGTTCTCCATTGACGCTGATGCGTCGATCCTGTCCTTCTTGGACACGCTTTCCATGTCCGTGGTGTATGAGCCCAGTGAGGAAGGTTCGAACGCTGCCACGCTCATCTTTGGTAGCAATGACCCTGATGAGCCAAGCTATACACTATCGCTGTCTGGACAGGCCGCGGAGAATATCATCCTCTTTGTCCCATCGGAATATCCGACCATATCAGCGGCCATTGACTCGGCCTATCAGCAGGACACGATCGAGGTTGCGCCAGGTGCCTATTCAGGAAGCGTCTCTCTGCTGGACAAGAATCTGGTCTTTCGCGGTGGCGGAGACCCAAGTGAGACCCTGCTCCAGGGAGACGGAACCGGTCCCGTATTGACCGTTGATGGTGGCCAGAACGGTACCACGACCGTGTCCAACATGACCATCATTGGTGGTGGTGGCACCCAGGGCGGTGGCATCAAGATCGATGGTGGCTCGACCCCCAACCTGGATCACGTGATCCTGGCCGCGAATGCGGTCTCCGGAAATGGGGGAGGCATCGCGATCCTCAGTGGCGGAGCGGCCCTGTCGAACATGACGATCGGCTACAACTCTGCCGGTGGAAACGGTGGCGCGATCTACGCGGCAGCCGGTGCGGCGGTCACCTTGAAAAATTCAATACTGCATGGAAATGGCAGTACCGAGATAGGAAGCTTTGGCAACGTGATCACGACCTACTCCATCGTAAGCGGTGGAGCGGATGGAGAGGGTAACCTTGACACTGACCCGCTCTTTGTGAATGGTCCTGCTCTGGACTTTTCCCTGGACTGGGAGTCCCTCGCGATCGATGGTGGGGACCCGGAGGATCTTTCGGATGGGGATGGCACGACACTTGACATGGGCGCATTGTCCTATGACCAGACACTGCAACCCCCAGACCCAGTGAGCGCCTTCTCGGGCTCTGGTGGAAATGGATTCATTGACCTGGACTGGGGATACCCGCTTGATCCGCGCGGCAATCCCAATGGTGACATCGTTGACCTTGCGCTCTTGAGGGCAGTGGGTGATGGCGCCTTTGATACCCTTGCCGTATTGCCTGATACCGACACGAATTTTACTGACATGGGTGACGCGGGTCACCTGATCAATGGGCAGGAATATCACTATGTGGTGATCCCACGGGACACGTCTAACCTCGTGAGTCCAACAAATGACACACTGACCCTCATCCCAGTGGGTGGAACGATATCCTTTCTGGATTCGGACACCACGAACGACTTTGGATCGGTGGACCATGACCAGACATCCGTCTGGGAGTTTCACGTTGAGAATACGGGTAACGGTGATCTCAGCCTTGGCTCAATATCCGTCTCTTCCACCTGGTACGGTGTGGGTGCATCCTCCATGGTGATCCCGGCCGGAGGCTCAGACGACATACTGGTCACCTTTGACCCTGATCTGACGCCAGGAGCGTTGATGGACACTCTGATGATCGTGACAGATGATCTCGATGCTCCGGTCATTGCGATAGAACTAACCGGTACGAGTGCGTGGCCTGTGCTGTCGATCTCAGATGATCAGCTGGACCACGGTGATGTTCGGGTCGATCTGGTGGAGACCCTTGTGTTGGACATATCAAATGATGGTACGGACACCTTGTTCGTCGATAGCCTATTTGTGGAGGACACATTGTCTGGCTTTACTGTGGCCATATCAGAGTCTCGTACCTCTTCACGTATCGCTGACATACTGCAGCCACTGATGTCCAAGGATCATAGTGGCTCTTCATCCGTTAACCCCGGTGGCTCGTCTGACCCTGATACAACCGAGACATCCGATGACAGGGGCGATGGTGGCTCCGATCCGTCAAGGGGGTCCGGCAGTGATCGTTCCGGCTCTCGTGGAGATGGCCCGCCGTCTGGAACATCCACAGGTTCTGTGAACAATGGCGGTGACAGACAGACATCAAACGATCAAGGCAGTAGAAACCGTATGCGTCTGTCGGTACAGGTCATGCCTGGTGAGTCCATTGGAGTTGACGTGTCATTCTCCAGACCAGATACGGCCACGGTCAGTACCACACTAGAGATCACGAGTGACGATCCCCTGGGCAATGGCGACCTGTCCATCCCTCTGGATGGTCACAGTGTCGCGCCGGTTCTATCACTGAGCAGCGACACTCACCTATTTGGAAATATCATGACAGATACCAGTCAGACCTTCATGGTCGAGAACATTGGAACTGACACGCTCAACATAACAGAGATAGTGGTGTCGTCCGCGGTCTATGCTCAGGTATTGTCAGACTCGGTACTGGAGCCAGGTTCATCGGCTGATCTGACCGTTACATT
>CALCSS010000210.1 GCA_937893835.1 uncultured Fidelibacterota bacterium | reverse complement strand
GGATGGCAAGATGGGGAATAGCATACACTGTTGGCATGGCCGCGGGTCTACGGGCCTATGGGATCTTGAACTCAAATGTATTGGGACAGGTCAAGAACACCATTATTCCTGTCATCGGTACTGATCTGCCCTTTTTTAGCCTTACTGGTGATTCATATTTTAATAATTTGATCATTCTGGTCGGTACGGTAACAGGATTACTATATTTTTATTTTTCTAGGGAACAAACTGGGAACTTTGGTAAGGTCACCAAGGTTGGTATTTATTTTTTAATGATCTCGTTCGGTGCATCTTTTGGATTTGCTGTCATGGGTCGTATATCACTTCTCATTGGAAGACTATTAGACCTGATAAAATACTCAGGATCGGAATTTCATCATGCCAGCATTTGGGTCCTAGTTGCAATGATTGTGCTATTGGGGTACTCAGCCTATCAAGAAAGGGAAAGTAGCAGCTAATTTTAGATGAGAAATAATGATCAAAAAAAGGGCCTGTTAAATAACGGGCCCTTTTCAGTTTTGATAGAGTGTTAATATAGTTTAAAGGGAAGGCAAGCAATGAAAAAAATAACATTTATCATTTTGTTGATGCCAATGATCTTTGCGATCACACCTCCAAAGGAGGGAACACTTCCAATTGGTGTATTGGATAGGTTTAAAGAGCAGGATATTGGTGAGAATTATGGTGATCCAGGATGGGTAAGAAAAATAGCTTCTCAGCGTAATACTGAGGATCGTGATGCTCAATCAGAATTCTATATCCCCGTCCTTCTAGGTAAATACTCTGGAGCAACCACCTATTTCAATTCTACAAACTTTGATGCCCTTTTATTTGGAAATAATTCAACAGGTTCATTGAAGGATTACTACAATGAGATCTCATATGGACATTTTCAAATTGATGGTTCAGTGAGCGGATGGTATCAGTCTAGCCTCAATCAATCACAGGCAGTTGATGATGTGAGACAATATGTCGCTGAGGTTGCGTCCCTGGCAGATCCTGATTTTGATTATGGACAATTTGATAATGACGGTCCAGATAATATTCCAAATTCTGGTGATGATGATGGATATGTCGATGGTCTTGTCGTTGTATATCCAGGATGCCTGTCTGGAGAGGATAATCTATGGGCCCACCAAAGCTCGCTAGGGTCAAACCAGTATGTGTCCAATGACCAAACACCCAATGGCGATTACATTATTGTAAATAGCTATATGGTGTGTCCCGAATTACCCGGCAGTAGTAACTGCATAACAACAGATCTCTGCCCGATGGGGTTATTCGCACACGAATTTGGTCATATTCTGGGTCTGCCTGATCTTTACGACCGTGATCAATCAAATGGAGATTCCGAGGGCCTGGGTGAGTGGTGCTTGATGGCCTCTGGAAATTGGCTAGGTTGGTATGGAGATACTCCGTCCCACATGTCATCATGGTGCAAGATCGAGATGGGATGGATGGAGCCGACCATATCAAACAATGGTACGACTGACGTTCCGATCGCTCAATTGGCAACCTCACCGACCGCTATCAAGGTATGGGAGGACGACTACCGCTCCAATCGATATTTTTTGATCGAGAATCGTCAGGCTCATGGTTTTGATTCATATATCAATGGAACTGGACTCATGATCTACCATGTGAATGAGAACAGGCGAGCTGGTTTTGATAGTTTTGGACCGATCAATGACGATGAGAATGACAAGCTCATTGACCTAGAGGCTGCTGATGGTGGTCATGACCTGGATGATAATATGAATAGGGGTGACACAGGCGATCCATTCCCAGGTTCAACTGATAACCAGAATTTTAATGGCTCTACCAATCCCTCATCTGATAGAAACGATGGTTTCCAGACAGGAATATCAGTGAACAACATCAGTGAACCAGATTCAGTAATGTATGCCGAAATCACTCCCATGCCAAATTCTGGTTATGCCATAGCATATGATGAGTATGGTATAGCATCCACAGCACTTACCATTGGGACTGATGAACAATGGGTGGGAGTTCTTTTTACAGCATTAAATGAAGGATATGTCACGGAAATTGATTTTGGTCTGGTATGGGAAGTGTTTTGGAATACTGATGAAATGAATTGGGAGGTGGGTATATATGATTCTTTTGACGGAGTATCTCCAGGAAACCTTTTTCAGAGTGTCTCTGGCAGCTCATTTGTTGGTGGATGGAATACGGTCCAGATAGATTCGATGGAGGTTGGATCGGGACAGGACTTTTTCATAGGGATCAGATTTTCAAATAATGGTTACGTCTATGCCTATGATAATATCGGGGATCTGTCAGGGCGATCCTATTTTTCTAGCAATGGCTCTAGCTATGATAATGGATTATCATTATATGGTGATGCCAATATTAGGGCCAAGTTGTCAACCGAGGTCTATGTCTCTGTAGAAGAAAAAATGACACTGCCAGAAATGGTCACCTTACAACAGAACTATCCCAATCCTTTCAATCCTAGGACCATGCTCTCTTTCAGTATTGCAAATGATGCTAATGTATTACTTGAAATATATGATATTAAAGGTAGAATAATAGAAACATTGGTAGATGGAAATCTTCAATATGGGGGCCATCAATACCATTGGGATGCTTCCGGCCACTCATCGGGAGTATACTTTGTGAGATTGATCACTGGAAATCTGCAGAAAGGTCAAAAGATAATGTTGATCAAATAATTGAACTATTGATAATTCCAAATGACTGATTCAACACGCAAACTTGCTGTAATAGTGTTTACTGACATAGTTGGTTTTACTGACCTATCGTCAAAGAACGAACCAGCCGCACTCGAGCTGTTGGATAGGCAGCGTAGCCTATTAAAACCAATTGTTGACTCATACAATGGTCAATGGTTGAAAGAGATAGGTGACGGTCTCCTATTGACCTTTGAGGGTACACTTGATGCTGTGAAGTGTTGTATCGACATTCAAACTGAGGTGGAGAAGATCGAGAATTTGAATTTACGGATCGGCATTCACCAGGGTGAGGTTGTCTTTAAGAATGATGATGTCATTGGAGACGATGTCAATATTGCTTCCAGAGCCGAGCCCTTTGCTGAATCTGGTGGCATTGTCGTCACGGACAGGGTCAATGTATCTCTAATGCGCGACCCAAGCTATAAGACAAAATTAATTGGAAGTCCAACGCTGAAGGGTGTGAGACAAGAAATATCTCTATATTGCATTGTCTCTCATGGGTTACCAGAAACCAATGAAAAAAGGATCTCAGGAACGTTGAATGATAAAGAGCTGCCTGAAAGTAAGCCTTCTGTTGATATGGGTTCTAAAAGGACCATCGCCTATGCAGCCACGACCTTGGTCATTGGATTGGTCATGGGACTGTTGGTCTTTAGGTCTTTTTTTGAAAACGAACGACCATTAGAAATCTCCGAAAAGGAATCCATAGCGGTAATGCCATTTGTCAATATGAGTTCCGATAAGGAAAATGAATATTTTAGTGATGGAATAACTGAAGAGATCCTTAACTATCTCGCGAAGATCAAGGATCTGAGGGTCATCTCACGAACCTCAGTTTTTTCTTATAAGGGGCGGACAGACGTGGCCATTGCTGATATTGGTAGGCAATTGAATGTAACACATATCTTAGAAGGCAGTGTTAGAAAGGCAGGAGGCAAGGTAAGGATCACTGCCCAATTGATTCGCTCCAAGGATGATGCCCATCTATGGTCTGAAACGTATGACAGAGAATTGGAAGATATTTTTGCCGTACAGGATGAGATAGCACAGACAATAGTCGGTGCATTGAAAATGGATTACATCGGCCATGCAGATCAGGAGGACCTGTCAATATCTGAAACATCAATGGAGGCCTACAACCTTTATTTGCAGGGAATACACTTTCAAGACCGTAGAGATGAGGATGGGATGCGTAAAGGACTATCCTTCTTCAAGAGAACAGTGGAAAAAGACCCTGACTACGCACTGGCTTATGTTGGACTGGCAAATACATATCTTCTACTGGCTGATTATGGATATGACAATTTTGATGAGAATCTGACACTCGCTGAGATCAATGCGAGCAAGGCAATGAAATTGAGTCCAATGTCTGCAGAGGTTCATGCAGCTAATGCGTTTGTAAGCCTGATACGTAAGGATGAGCCGAGTACGACAGAGGAATACTATCTGAAGGCGATTAAAATAAATCCAAACTATGCAACTGCACATCACTGGTACTCTGACTTTCTTCGACTCGTGCGTAAGGATTACCAGAAAGCATTGACCTATGGGCTGGCTGCAAAGAGTTTGGACCCACTATCAGGGATAATAAGCATCAATCTTGCCAATGTACAAATTGATCTCAGTCTCTATGATGACGCAGAGAGGACCTTGAAAGATCTCACTGAGATCAGGCCTGAATTCTTAAGGGCATACTTGACCCTTTCCTTCATATATAGAAATCAAGGAAGATGGGAAGACGCAGAATCAACTGTAGATAAAGGGATCTCAGTCAAGCCGGATGATGGTAACTCTTGGAAGACACTCGCTGAAATATACATAGCACAAGGAAAATTTGAGAAAAGCATAGCGGCCTATGATCGGTATGTTGAGTTGAATAAAAATTCGGTCATTGCGTTAGAACATCTGGCTAGTGGTCACTACTTTAGTAAGAACTATAGGGTGGCAAAGGAGACAATTGAAAAGATACATGGCATGACCACATTCTCTCCATTGGCAGACATGGTTCAAGGTTGGATATATTTTCATGAGGAAAATTATGATCGGGGACTTAGGTCACTGGAGAAAGCAAGGGAAAAGTTCGTGGGACTGTCAGGATTTTTTGAGTCACTTGCCCTTGCCAGCCAAGGCATGATATATGCCCATCAGGGAAAGAAAGATGACACAGAAAAAGTATTGGACGATCTGGATTCATTTGGCAGTGCAAATGGCATAGAGAGCATGAAAGGCATTATCGCATTATATGATGGTGAACTTGAGAAAGGCTTTGATCTAATTGAGCAAGGTGTCATTGAAAATAATCCATATGTTTTTATCAAGATCGACCCCAAACTCCAATCATTCAAACAACATGAACGATATAAAGAGATATTACGTCTTTATAATCTAAACTAGAGATTATGGACACCTTTTATCAGATAATTAAAAACATAATGATAGGTATATAGATGCCCACCGAAGATAGAAAATTGGTCGTGATGATAGGGTTTTTAACACATGATGCTGAATTTGCGAACAACTGAGAATATCCAGGACCATGAACTGGTCAATGATCATCGAGAAGTACAAGATATTTAAATTGATCTGGTTTTAATAATTGGGACCACATTCTTAGTAGAAGAGATAGCAATGAATTGGGGAAATCACAATATCACCTGTTTATTGAAAATTTCAATGATGGTCATGGTCTCTGTTTCAATTAGTTGTTCATCTATTATCACTGGAAATAAGGGTAATGAGGACTCATCAAATAAATACTTCATAGGACGTGCAGATACAGAAAACTTCCAAGAAAGCGTTAAGCAGATCCTATTAGAATTTGATTATCATATTGAACAATATGATAATGGACCCATTTCGTCATATATCGTTACCCACTGGAAGGTCAGAGAACCATACCCTGATGAGATCGATGCAGGATTTGAGGATGCAAAGACAAGATTGGTCATAACAGGCATGATCGATAACTCATCGTTTAAAAGAAATAATGGATTCAGTTATGACTGTTTTCTTGAGGTTGAAAACCATGTCTTCGATGGTAAGGATTATGTCCACTATTATGAGGACGAACAATTTAAAAATGAGATCGGGGACATGGTCAGATCCTTCTCAGCCATTTTAATTAATGATGACTGATCACTATATTTCAAACAATGAGCAAGAATTGATCTTCCTTAGAATATTCTTGAATGTATTGGCAAATGACCAGCAACTTGCCTTGAAAATTCTTGATCAGCAAGAAGATCAATATGAGCTACCAAAGTATATCAATATTCATCCTATCTTTGATAAAATGTTGGATGATCAGACGTTCCTAGATCTAAAGATCAATATGGGATTCAAATAATATGGATTCATTTATGATAAACGATAGGTTTGAGTAATAGTTTTATCACCATTTGAACGAATCGTATTTTTCACAGGTGCAGGCATGTCTGCAGAGTCAGGTGTTCCTACGTACAGGGGACGTGGTGGTATATGGCATGAATATAAATGGGAAGAATATGCATGTGAAGATGCATTTGTCAATGACCCTGACCAGGTCTTGGATTTTCATGAGTTAAGACGCATTGAGGCTTTAAAATGCAAACCACATCATGGCCATAACCTTATTAAACTTGTCCAAGAAAGATTTCCAAATACAACCATAGTCACACAAAATATTGATGGCATGCATCAAAGAGCAGACACGATAAATGTCATAGAGTTGCATGGCAGTCTATGGGAAATGAGATGTCAGTCTGAAAATAGGGTCATTAGTGATTCCAAAAACGGAAAATATGCAAATCGCTACTGCGACTGTGGACTGAATTTGCGTCCTAATATAATTTGGTTTCAAGACATGTTAGAGGAAGTAACAGTGCAAAATGCCATCCAAGCCATAACCGACTGTGACCTATTTGTAAGCATTGGGACCAGCGCTATGGTTTGGCCGGCTGCTGGTTTTCCTAATTTAGCAAAAAATGCAGGCGCCTATTGCATAGAGATCAATCCAGAAGAGACGGAACTATCCTCGATCTATGATAGAAGGATAAGGGAAAAGGCGGGAGGCGGTCTAGATCTGTTATTAAAAGAGAATTTGTCGTTCTAGGCCAATACTCTGCCAAGATCATCTCTTATCAAGATAAGGATCGCAGATTGAGATACAATGAGGTAGTCCTTTTCCTCTATCTTTATCTCAATGCTGGCTTTTCCAAGAAAGAGAGCATAGTCACCAATATCGGCTTGAGTAGGAATATATTTTACGTCTGACCTTTTTTCCTTCCAAGGTTCTTCAAAGGACCCATCAGGACTTCCAAGAGGTATCCCTGGTCCAACCTCAACCACCATTCCACCCCTGATTTCTTGTTTTTCAATCACACTAGGGGGTAGGTATAGGCCTGCAGGTGATTTTGACTCACCCGTATCTGGTCTGATCAAGACCCTATCACCAACGACCAATATTTGTTTATTTGAACTTTTCATTTTCGTATCAAGCGATGAAGAAGTTCATCCAGAGACTGCATTGCCAGTTTGGAGGGTATAGGAGGGTAACCAGCAAATGCAGTTCTGAATTAATTTTCGTTGACCTTTTCAGGTTCTGGTATTTTTGGTTTTTCACCCCAATAGGTGGTACTGGTGTTCAACAAGAAATAAACATTGTCATTTGTCCTATAGACATTATTCGATCTGTTCTGTCTTATGTAATTATGCTGATAATCTTGCCCTGAATTTCCAAATATGTAGTGTAGAAGTTCATTGTTATTTTCATCGAAAACCTGAAGATGCCTACCCAGAGAGTCATCCACTCCAAACTTCTCCCATTTTTCACTTTTTGATGATATTAACATTTCTTGTTCTACGGTCAAGAGACGATCGAAGAATTTACCTATTTGAAGATCCTTCACCTTTAATGATCCAGCCTGAGTGATACTCCATGTCGTATCAGAGCGAACTAGCTCCAATGTGTCATCATTCTCACTGATCACAATTCTAGATATCTTTTCTTTTGAACCAGAATATATGGGTTCACCTTCTAGATCATAGGATTTCTGTGAACTCTGGTTACCGAAGAATAATATTAAAAGAAGTGCCAGTACACCGATACTGTATTTTATAGTATTAGTCATAGATCTGCCTTAGAACCTCCGCTTGATTCTTTTCTTTTCTAATTCGCAAAAATCCAAATCCAATGATCAAGAGTGAGGGAATGATCAAATTTGCCAATTTCCATCTCTTTTTGATTCGGTCTTTGTTTTTGTCTTTTTCATCCTGAGACATTGATAACTCTTCCTCATCATTAAGTTTCAAAATGTCCAGTGGACGACTTGTCACTTCTCTTGATCTTAATGATATTAGGTCCTCATCATCAGCCAAATAGTCAACAGCATTCATTAAAAAGACCATATTGTCGGGGATGGACATTCCGCCTTCATCGCTTAAAAATCTAGAGTCAGCAATGACCATTAACTCACCGCCGGTCTTGAGAGTGGACACAACTGACAGGATCTTCCCTCTTTGTCCAAGCATCTTTAGAAATGGATTTTGTTGAGGATCTGGACTCAGCATGAAATTTGAGGACATGAGCCCACTGTTATTTGAAGATGTGAATAGAGTTGTGACATTCGAGATATCATCATTTTTAATGGTGTCGATCTGTATTTCACTTGGGAATAGAGGAAGAACCTGTTCAAGTTTATTGACAATGATCTTAGATATGGAATCAGAAATATTAAAGGAATCAACAATTGGGAAAAATGGATATTGAACCGCTCTATTCATGCGAAAGAGTCCAACAGATTGCTGAACCTGAACGTTCCCACATTTGGCATCTAGGACCAGGTTCTTTTGTATGTCAATATTATAATCATTCAAGAATGCAAATATGTTTGATTCTATTGGGAAGGCCTGCTGCATCTGGATGTCTGCGTTGACTCCACTTTGAGTAAATAGTACCTTCTTTCCGCTTTTCAAATAAGACCTAAGATTATCAATAGTGACCGTATCTACCGTATCTGACGCACCACTAACAAGAAGAACATCAATATTGCTTGGAATATCATTCTTAGGGTCTACAGGCCTAAAATTGTAGTGTTGATTAAGCTGAGATGTGAGATTATCAGTTTTTGGTTTGTTTTGGTCATCAAGAGCCATTAGACCGATCGTTTTCTTATTGATGTTGATCAGGGTCTTTATTTTGGTACTTATCATGTACTCCAGACCAGCCGTTGACTGGATAAGTGGAATGATCTCTTTCTTGTTCTCAAATAAAAGAACCATACCTAGGTAGACCTTTTTTACTACCATCTGATCATTCTCCAGTGCCTGCATCTGTACTGGCTGAATACCATCCTTTCGGGCTTGTTCTTCAAGCTCTGTATCAGATTCAGGAGCATGGAAGAAGAAGCTTACATCATTAGAAAGGGCCTGGTATTCCTCAAGAATATCCTGTAAGAATCGCCTGGTGTTTCCTAGTTCACTTGGAAGATCATCAGAAAAATATACCTTGATGGTAAGACGATCATCCAATTTTGAGACTATGGCCTCACTTGATGATGAAAGAGAGAATTTTTTATTATCTGTAAGGTCAAATCGGTGAAAATTATCTCTTGATATAAGATTGAGTAAAATGAGACCTAAGAGTAGACCTCCTACAAAAACGATGAATGAATTTTTATTCTTTATGAGCATTGATTCAGTTCCATTTACGAGATTCTAAGATTCTAGTAGTGATCGAGAGGAAGAATCCGATCACAGATCCAAAATAGATTAAGTTGCGTGTGTCCAACACTCCTCTGGACATATTTGACAGGTGGAAGTCAGTGCTCAGAAACTGCACAACTCCACTCAAAGATGATGGCATAAAAAAGAGGAGTTTGTCCATCATGAAAAATAATAACACAATGGCTATTCCAATGATAAATGCGATCACTTGATTATCAGTAAGACTGCTGGCGAAAAGACTGACAGCGGTATAGACACCACCTAGCAGCGCGAGGCCTATATACCCAGTGAATACTGCGCCATGGTCAATGGATGTACCAACGTAGCACAGTGTAAGGTAATGTATTAGGGTTGTTAGTAGTCCTAAAAGGATCAATACAAAACCAGCCAGATATTTTCCGATAACAATATCCCGTTCTAGAATGGGCATGGTCGATATGATCTCAATGGTACCCAGACTCTTTTCCCTTGAGATCAATCCCATGGAAATAGCTGGAATGAAGAATAGGTACACCAGCGGAACGATACCGAACAATACTCTCATGTCTGACTCATTGATCAGGAAAAATTGTATGTTGAAGAAATAACCATTGATCAGAGCAAAGACCACTAGAAAAATATAAGCCATTGGACTTGTAAAGAAGGCACGGAGCTCTTTTTTGAATATCGTCAATATGTTATTCATCATCAGCTCCTTCATTGACCTTACCCGTAAGGTTTCTAAAAATATCCTCCAAGTTCTTCTCTGTTACTCTCATTTCAGTTATCACCCAAGATTGAGCAACTGCATGGTTAAAGATGTCCTTCCTCGGATCTGACCCAGATGCATATTCAATGACAATATTAAAATTTTCACCACTTTTAGTAACATCCTTTATGTGTAGCTCTGGCATGGTGGCCTTCATCTCCTGTATTGCATTCTCCTCAGCATTGGATATCTCCAAGTGGAGTTGGGTCTTGCCTTGAGCGCCTGATATCAATTCATCACTTGTTCCATCAGCAACTATCTTGCCATTGTCAATGATGATGATCCTATCAACAGTGGCCTGTATCTCTTGCAATATGTGAGATGACATCAAAACGAGTTTCTCTTTTCCAAGTTTTTTGATCAGTCCACGTATCTCTACTATCTGATTAGGGTCAAGGCCTGTGACTGGTTCATCAAGTATGAGGATCTTTGGATCATGGATCATTGCGGCAGCAAGGCCGATCCTTTGTTTATATCCTTTTGAACAGTTACCTATGGTTCTATGAACGACACCCTGTAAGCCACACTCACTGACCACTCTTTTCAATGATTCTATGAATTCATTGCCAGTGATCCCACGTATTGATGCATGAAACTTCAGATACTCATGAACCTTCATCTCAGCATAGAGAGGATTTAGCTCTGGTAAATATCCAACCATCTTCTGTATGGCTATGCAATCGTCGATGATGTTCTTATCATCTATGGTGACATTGCCAGAGGTAGGCGTGATGTAACCAGTTATCATTTTTAATGTTGTACTCTTCCCAGCACCATTGGCACCTAAGAATCCAACGATCTCCCCATCATTGAGTGAGAATGATATTGAATCAACTGCCTGGACCGTACCGTAATTCTTAGATAGATTATCTATTTGAATCATTCATTTGCTCCTTGGTAAAATGCCTTGTATTGATAAATGATCATAAAGTTCCAAAAAATAAGCCCGGAATATTATAAAATATTTTATCCTTTGAAAACAATTGATATTAATTGAATGAATGTTGCGTGAACAATATTGTAAATATGGTCTTCACCTAATAGTCTTGACTCTTAATGGAATTGGCAGATACATTAGTCATGCCTGAACAAATCATTTTTGACATGTTAAGGTTAACCAAAAAGAAACAAGGAAAGGAGAGTGAATATGACTCGCTTATTCAAATCAATCGTTTCAACACTAGTAGCTTTGGCTCTTGTAGCCGTATTGCCAGCAGAAACTACCGTTAACGCTGACCAAGTAGAATTTGCTATAGAACAAGATAGCAATGATGCTGTCTTTGCTAGTGCGGCCGAGAAAAAGAAAAAGAAGAAAAAAGGTAAGAAGATCGTTAATAAAGGTAAAAAGAAAGGAAAAGCAGGCTTTTGGTCACATATATTTGGTTCTAAATAATCTTATCTCTTTTTCAATAAATAAAAAAGGGTGCGCCAGCGTACCCTTTTTTATTTATTTGATCTAATGTGCCATAAATCACAATACTCATATGATACTCCGATATGACTTGACTATTACTGGAAAGGGCGGATATATTCACTCTGACTGGTCAAAACAATTTTGACAGTTTATGGTTAACCAAAACGAAACAAGAAAAGGAGAGTTCATATGACTCGCTTATTCAAATCAATCGTTTCAACACTAGTAGCTTTGGCTCTTGTAGCCGTATTGCCAGCAGAAACTACCGT
>CALCSS010000209.1 GCA_937893835.1 uncultured Fidelibacterota bacterium | reverse complement strand
TTTATTTTCTGGGTCGATAGATCTTAATATCATTTCAACCATAGTGATGTCTTTCGGATCTGAGCCAATGATGCTACACCTAATTTCATCCATAATTGGCATGGATAAATACCAGCTATCATCAAATTGATAGGAATCTCGAGGAAGCTTTATCCTCCCCTCCAGAATTCCAGCTTCTGAAGGATATGCTTGGAATAAGAATTCTTTTTCCTTTTTAGGTTCAAACTCTGACACGACCTGCCCCACTCTTTGCTCATTGAATACCAGTTCCAAAGGTATATTTGGTTTGTCCTGTGTACCTGAGTTCTTTACTCGTGTATCTAACTTGACCAATTGCCCCAACGTCTTTACTCTATTGGCAGGAGTGGCGTTTAATACTCCCACATTATTTTTAACAGGATCAGGCTCAATAAAATAAAATTTCCACTCATTGATGTCATCAATATTATTTATAAATGATGAATCAGGAGCATGCATCATATCACTAAAGATAACGCACTCCTTTATTGGCTCAATAATATTATCATCCAATAATATTCCATTTATGGTCGCCCAGAGATCGTCATAGGATGCAGTGGGCTCTATTGATCTAACTGAATTTCTAAGTTCTGGATCATTTTGCATACCTGAGAAGACAATTTTTGGAGGGCATGTCTGTAAAATGGCTATATTTGTTTTTTTATTAAATTGGGATACGAGGGTCATTGCAATGCTCTTGGATCTATCCAAGAACGATCGTTCTCCATCTTGAACCGACATGCTTGCAGAATTATCAATCACCATGATCAATCTCGAATCCTGCTCCGCAGAGATCCAGCCTGGCATAAATCCTTGAGTCACGGGTTGCGTCATCATCATTACCAAACAAGTTATGATCAAGATTCTAATCATTAGTAAGGTCAATTTTCGGATTTGGACTTTACGTATTGAACTGGTCTTTAATTCTTTTATGAATTGGATCGTACTGAATTCAACTTTATTCAGCCTTAATAGACTTAATAGATGTATTGCGATAGGGATGCTAATTGCACCTAAAAGCCATAATACTGAAGGAGATAGAAAGGTCATATGATCCTGTCCATTAACATCATGACAGAACCGGAAAAAATGGGTATGGTCAAGTTATCATTGACCTTTGTAGGAATAAGTTCTATCCCCATTGCGGCAATTGCTCCGAGTAATATGACCATTGGTAAAAGTGCTTGATTGACCATCAATACTAGAATAAGAGAAATAACAAAACCAAATAAGGTTCCCGAAAATGTTTTATCACCAATTTGGCCCTTGGGATATAATTTCCCGGCCAATGCAGCAATGGAATCGCCAATTGAAAGAAAAAGTAACGCAGCAACTGCTATCGGCATCTCGAAGAGCATTACTGTAATGCTCCAGCCGATCAAGAGCCAAGTTGCGCCTGTCAGTCTACCCTTTGATTCAGTCTCACGAAGCATAAAACCAAACAAACTATTAAATAACTTTGAGAAGAACCTTTTATTATTTCTTAGATACTCAATGCTGAAGGCAAATAGACTCATGGAAATAAGAATCGAGACCATGATTTCCTTTTCCTTTATAATCCATAAATAACTTAATGGCATTACAGATGAGAGAATGTGAATGACTTTGCGAAAGATCTCATTTTTTGGAATCTTATTCAATTATCTATCATCTGGTTAAAGATATCCTGCATATCCAAAACACTTACAGTAAGGTCAATTTTTGTGGGCTTTTCTAAAACCATTTCAGCTGGTATGGATTGATCCAAGACAGTGTATGGTATCAGATCTTCATTTTGACGATAAAAGATCTTACCAAGGTTGAAGCCTGCCTTTTCCAGGTCTTCAGTGGCCTTTTTTCTACTTAGTCCAAATAGGTTTGGAACTTGAAAAAAATTAGGTGGGACTCCTAGACTAATGGTCAAATGCAATCCCATACCCTTATTTAACATGTCGCCACCCTTGGGATATTGCCATGTGACATTACCATATGGCACATCTGAATTATATTCCTCATATACTGTATCAATCTCTAACCCCAACTGAGTCAAAGCAAGTTCTGCACTTCGCAGCGACCTGCCGATCAGATCAGGTATTGGAACCATTTTTTCAGGTTGGGCAATTTTCAGACGTACTGTTCTGCCCTCTTTCACTCTAGTATTTGGCGCTGGATATTGATCAACTACGATTCCAGATTCGTATGCGGCAGTAAAAAGCGTGTCTGATATCAAGCTGCGATAGCCTTCGGATTTCAGAATTTTATGTGCATAATCAATCTTCTTATCGATGACATTTACCATATATCTTCCTGAATTCATACGGACATATGCTGGCATAAAAAAACTATCAAAAGTGAGGATCACAATTAAAGATAATCCCATGAACGTAGTTACATATACAGCAAATTTTTTCATCATGACCTTTTGATCTTTGCAGCAAACATTCCATCGACATCGTGCACATAGGGAAGTGTTCTAAGTACACCTTTTTCATCAATCCAAGATCTGGGAACCTTGGAATGAATGGTATCTAGTGAAAATTGAGGATTTAACTTAAGAAATCGTTCGACTACGTTCCAATTCTCTTCTGGTTCAATAGAACAAGTTGCATAGACCAAAATGCCATTGGGTTTGAGAAACTTTGCACAGTGGCTTAATATCTCATTTTGTTTCTTTGACATCTCCTGAACGTCACTGATCTTGCGACGCCATCTTATGTCAGGTTTCCGACCTAAGACCCCCGTGCCAGTGCATGGGGCATCAATTAACATTCGATCGGTCATTGGGAAGGTATCTTTACTTGCATCCTTGACCCTCCACTCAATATTTAATTTCCCATGCCTTTCTAGATCTCTTTTCCCTATTCCGACTCTTTCTTCAATTAGGTCTGACGCCAAGACCTTACCCGAGTCACCTACAATATTTGAAAGATAGAGAGATTTTGTTCCCGGCGCCGCGCATACATCCAAAACCTTATCTCCTGGTCTAGCGTCCAAACAATCAACCACAGCTGCAGATGCTGGATTTTGAATGGATATCTCACCATTATTAAACATTTCAGTTTGCAGTATCTTTCCAGTACCACCTTTGATCTTCAAAAATGATTCTGAAAATATTTCTGAATCGATCTCGTCTTCCAAAAGAATTTCTCTTACCTTCTCCACATTCCTTATATGAGGCCGAATACGGACAAAATTCGGTGGATTCTTATTGACGCTATCAAGCATTTTAGTAAATCCTTCCTGTCCTAAATTTTTTTTCCATCGGTCTTGTATCCACAAAGGCATGGAATTCCATTCAGGCTTGTGGGTCAATGTCTGTGACCAGTTTTCATCACCACTCTTTTTCCGCACCAATTTCCTAAGTACTGCATTTGTAAAACCCGCCGCCCTTCGATTTGATACTCTATTTACTAATTGTACTGCTGAATCCACTGCCGCATAGTCAGGGACAATGTCATCTATGGCAATCTCATAAAATCCAATTCTTAGAATCGAACGTATAGGCCTTTGAATTTGTTTGAGATCTCTTCCAGAAATATACTTGATCATTAGATCAAGCCTATCAATTAAACGAATGATCTCATTTACGAGGACCTTTGCTCTTGAACGTGCTCTGAGATCTGGGTCATGATCAATGAATATCTTATTAAGGATTAGATCCAATCTAACATCACTGTTAAATTGATCAAGGATTGTGTAGGCCAAAAATCTAGCATCCTTCCTCATTATCCTAATAATTCTCCAATCTCCAGTTTTATACCTCTAAGGAAATCATCAATGTGCATTTTTTTCCTTCCCTCTATCTGCAATTCAAGGATCTTCAATGCACCTTGACCTGTTGCTATGATCAATCTATTATCCTCAGCCTCTATAATTGAACCTGGTGTCATCTTTTTACGATCAATGATCTCAGTCTTAAATATCCTTAATCGTTTCCCGTTATAACTGGTCGACATGCCTGGGAAGGGTGATAGACCCCTGATCCAGTTGTGAATTTTCTCTGATGACCAAGACCAATCTATTATGGTCATATCTTTTTTAATCTTTGGAGCTGGAGTAGCCATTGCAGGGTCCTGTTTGATGCCTTTTATTAGGTGACCACTATCTATCTTATTCAACACTTGTATTATCATATCTGCACCATCCTCACATAAACGAGTTCCCAAAGAAAACATATTGTCCTCTTTAAATATCTCAATTTCCTTCTGCATAAGGATATCTCCTGTATCTACCTTACGTTTTATTTGAAATATGGTTACACCTGTTTTCTCATCACCATTCATCAAAGCCCACTGAATGGGGCCAGCTCCTCTATATTTTGGTAATAGGGAGGCGTGTAGATTGATTGCTCCATAAGCAGGTATTTCGATTATAGTATTAGGTAGGATTCTGTAGGCCACCACTACAAAAATATCTGGCTTAAGATCATTCAATCTATTTAGAAATTCTTGTGACCTCAATGATCCTGGTTCTAGCAAAGGGATGTTATTGTCTATGGAGAACTTTCCTACTGAGGTATAAGAAAGAGTTCTCCCTCTTCCCATTTGCTTAGGTGGATTTGAAACAACGGCAAGGAGCTCATGCCCAGATTGATGAATTGCCCTTAAGGTTGGAATAGCAAAGTCAGGGTTTCCCATGAAGACCGTACGCATTATCGTTTTTCCACCTTTGATAAAATTAAATTAAAGAACAAACCCCTTTTTCTTAGAACCGGCTGCAATGCGATCCTTAGATCCTTTTTCTAATGCCTTTAACTCTGCTTGATACTTTATGCGTTCAACTTCTCCTACCCTATCAACAATGAACAAGCCATTCAAATGATCCATTTCATGTTGAATTGCTCTGGCTAGTAGACCATCAAATTCATTCTCACACCATTGTCCATCCACTGTCTGGTATCTTAGTTTAACCTTCTCTGGTCTAAGAACATCTAGTGCAATGCCTGGCAGTGAGAGACACCCCTCCTGAAATAATTCCTCACTCCCGTTAGTGTCAATTATGGTACTATTAACAAAAATATATGTTTCTTCTATCTCTTCTGTATGAGTGATATCGATGATGAATAGATTCATATCAAAACCCACTTGGTTGGCGGCTAGCCCAATTCCCTCAGCCTCATACATTGAATCAAACATATCATTGACAATGGCATGAAGGTTTGAAAAGTCAACAACAGGCCCACAGACCCTACTCAATATCGGGTCACCATAGTGGACAACATCCAACACGGCCATTATGCTTGTTCCAGCTCCTCATCCTTGACTTTTTCAGCGAGCCCTGCTATAGCGGTCTTATTAATGGTTAGATTGGTATTATTATCCACTTTTATGACAATTTGGCGTCCCTTTTCCTTAAAACCTTGAACAACTCCATAGATTCCACCCATTGTAATAATTCGATTACCTTTCTGCAGGTCTTCTCGCATTTTTTCTTTTTCTTTTTGTCGCTTGGTCTGGGGTCTTATCATAAGAAAGTATATGATAAACATTATTAAAATAAATGGCAGAAAGGCTGCAAAGCCTCCACCTTGTTGTGCTTGTCCGTATAATAGTTCCATGTATTCCTAGATTTTATTGTTATAAAAATTAGCGTAGTTAAAATTCAATTTAAAGGCTGATCTCCAAAATGGTCCCTGTAACATTAGATGAGTCCAATACCTTCAATTGACCCCCATGAATATCTTCAATTATCCTGCTAGACAGGGAAAGGCCCAGGCCCCATCCAGCCTGTTTGGTACTAAAACCAGGTCTAAAAATATTTTTCCAATCTTTTTTAGGTATCCCTCTACCGTTGTCCTGAATTCTAATTTTTATGTCATCATCATATTTTCTTAAAGATATATTTACTTTCCCATCGTCTCTCTCAATAGCGTCTATGCTATTACGAATAATATTCTCAATAGACCATGCTAGGAGAGATCCATTTGCCAAAATTATTATGCCCGGATGTATATCATTTTTCAGTTCAACCTTTTTACCAAGTGAAGGTAATCTTCTGGTCAAATAACCTACAATGCGCTCTATCCTCTCTGAAAGATCAAATTCCTCAAAATCAGACTTAGTACCCATCTTACTAAAACGCCGACCTATCTGTTCTAACCTTTGTAGATCAAT
>CALCSS010000208.1 GCA_937893835.1 uncultured Fidelibacterota bacterium | reverse complement strand
CCGCCATCAATGGAACAACCTGAGTATAATATGTTTGCAAGGGATAAGATGGAAAATGAATTCTTACCCCTATTTGAGAGTGAAGGGTTGGGGACAACAATTTGGAGTCCGCTATCCTCGGGGCTTTTGACAGGCAAGTATATGGACGGAATGCCACGCAATACACGAACCAGTCTAGAAAGTTATAAATTCATCAAGGATAACTTTGAATCCGATGATTACAGGAAGAGACACGATAAGGTAAGGGAATTGCACGATCTTTCGGAAGAGGCAGGCATCCCACTTGTGAACATGGCGCTTTGCTGGTGCTTGAAGAATCAAAATGTGAGTACGGTCATTTTGGGTGCATCCAAGCAAGACCAATTAAAACAAAATTTGGAGAGTTTGAATTATTCTGACCAGCTTGATAGTGCACTAATGGAGAGCATAGACGCAATTTTGAAAAAGTAGAGTTGACTCTCATTCAAATAACACTTATTCTTCGTCTTGGTCATCACTTAACATAAGAATAAATGGGATAGCAAACTGTCAGACAACGATCACAAAATTAGTCCTTCTCTATCTTTGAATGATGCCCAGTTATATGGGCTTGTGGCCCTCAGGGTGCTCATTGGATGGCACATTCTATATGAAGGCGTGTCAAAGCTCATCAATCCGTACTGGTCTTCAGCAGCATACCTCTTAGATTCCAAGTGGATCTTCTCTGGATTAGCAGAGTCCATTGTATCAAGCCCAACCCTATTGACCATCTCAGATCACATCAATATGTGGGGACTTACTCTAGTTGGTCTTTGCCTGTTGTTGGGAATCTTTTCTAAACAGGCAGCAGTGGGTGGAATGATATTCATTTCTCTATATTATTTATTTGCGCCTCCTCTACTCGGTCTGGAGTATTCAAGGCCAGGCGAGGGTAGCTATATCATTGTCAATAAGAACCTCATAGAGGTTCTTGCCTTGTTTGTCCTATATCATTTCCCTACAAGTCATCTGATCGGTCTGGATCGATTTATTGCAAAACTGAAATAAAGATAAAGGAATTCGATCATGAGTGAGAGATCCAATAATAACATGGACCAAAAGAGACGAGAATTTCTAAAGGGACTCGCCACGGTTCCTGTCTTTGGTCTCTTTCTTGTCAATCTATGGGCGAAATTGAAGAAGGATGCCCTTAAGCGAAAAAATCTATTAACAGACCTTGTCAATGAGAAAAAGGCCCCTGCAGTCATCAGCGGACTGTCAGACAGTAAACATTTGAATATCGGGATCATTGGCTATGGAGGAAGAGGTTCGCACCTGGTCAGAAGTGCAGGATTTGCGACCAAGGGTTGGACAGACTGGGCCTATGAAAATTCTAGAGAGAACAAACTCCACAAGGCCTACGCCACATTCATGGGTCAGGAAGATCTCAATTGTTCATTGGTGGCTGTTTGCGACCTTTTTGATCATAACGCAGACCTTGCGATCGATGCATCCAAGAATGACATGCGTCCTGGTGGCAAACCAAGAACGTCTGCAGTGCGGTATCGCCACTACAGTGAATTGCTCGCAAGGGACGATATAGACGCGGTCATTGTTGCCACGCCTGATCATTGGCATTCTCGGATCACAATAGATGCAGCCAAGGCGGGTAAACACGTTTACTGTGAGAAAGGCCTCACGCGTACTTTTCAAGAAGCACTCGATGTGTATGATACCATTAAGGATACAGGAATGATACTCCAACTGGGGCATCAGAACAGGCAGGTCGAGGCCAATGACAAGGCCAAACAGATCATAGACCAAGGTCTGTTAGGTCCTATCAATTTGGTAGAGCTTACCACGAACAGAAACTCACCTTGGGGGGCCTGGGTCTGGAGCATTCACAAAGATGCAAATAAAAAGACCCTTGACTGGGATACCTTTCAAGAGCCATCTACCAATAAGATACCATTTGGTGGGGAAGCGTTAAAACGTTTCTTTAGATGGAGATGCTGGTATGATTACGGGACAGGTCTATCAGGCGATCTCTTTTCCCATGATTATGATGCATTGAATCAGATCATGGGCATGGGTATTCCGAAATATGCCTCATCATCAGGAGGAATCTATTTCTATAAGGATGGACGTGATGTCCCTGACGTTTGGCATGCCACCCTGGAATATCCAGATAGAGACCTTACAGTGCTTTACAGTGCGACCCTCTCAAGCAATAGCTCTAGAGGCAACCGCATCATGGGGCATGATGCGACCATGATCTTGGGCGGGCAGTCCAATGCTGGAAGTGTTGGAGGCTTTAGAGTTGTGGCAGATACCGAATCAACTCAATATAAGGAGAGAATAGAAGAAGGTATCATCAATACGAAATACCCTATCTATCGTTATTCTCCTGGATCGAAGCAGATCGATGGCGTGACCTCTGCGACGAGTCAATACTTTGCAAATAAGGGCCTACTCTATGCATATCGTGATGGAAAGAGGGTTGACCCCTCTCACCTTCATGTAAAGGATTGGCTAGATGCCATTAGAAATGGTGGTCAGCCAAAGTGTAATGTAGACATTGCATTTGAGGAGGCGGTCACATGCGCGATGGCAACTGAATCATATCTTACCGGCCGTAGGGTTGAGTGGGACCCGATCAAGCGTAAGC
>CALCSS010000207.1 GCA_937893835.1 uncultured Fidelibacterota bacterium | reverse complement strand
CGCTTATATAAGAGGCAGAAGCCTCCAGAAATCATTTTTCATTGTTGATGAAGCACAAAATCTAACTCCCCATGAGGTAAAGACGGTGATCACCAGAGCAGGTGAAGGTACAAAGATAATCTTCACAGGCGATATTCACCAAATTGACCATCCATACCTAGATAAGAAATCTAATGGGCTGACCTACCTGATCAGCAGGATGAAAGGCCAAGATGTCTTTGCTCATATCACATTGGAAAAAGGCGAACGCAGTGACCTGGCAGAACTTGCAAGTAACTTATTATAAGTTCATTTAGTCACCCAATAATTTATCTAATCTTTCTTCTACCTTCTCTTCTACTATTTTACGCGTTGATTCTTTTGCCTCGAGAATGGATTCTGAAGTTGCTTCTTTGACCTTCTCTACTTTTCCTGAAACTGATTCTTTTAACTCATCCATGCTCTTAGGTACGTCTTGCCCTGTGTAATTCAAATAGACCACATATATCACCAAGAGTACTCCAATTGTAAGAATCAACTTTATGACCTTCTTGATCAGTGCATAGATCAATAAGATGGCAAGGATGACCGCTATGGCCATATATACAGGATTTGAGAATACTGTATCAATTAGACTATCCATTATACTTCAAATATAAAAAGGAACAGGTTCACGATTAATAGAAATCTAATTAACTTCAATTATGAAACGTATTATTCTAATGATTCTATTGAATTACTTATGTGCACAATCAAAATATCCAGCTGATACACTATTACTTTCTACTGAAACTCCCATGATCCATAGGATTGGATTATTGCCTATCTCTCTATGGCAACGCATATCATATAATACAGACCTATTGAATTGCCAATTCTATCCTAGTTGCTCCAACTATGGAGCCGATGCCATTAGCAGATATGGGATTCTAAGAGGAGGTGTTATTGCAACAGAGAGAATAACACGCTGTAACCCCTTTGCATATAATTATCATTTAGAATTAGGAAACCCGTTTAACGAGAAAGATGGAAGGCTAATAGACCCTATTAAACAGCAAGACCCTATTCTATCTAAGCGTTCCCCTTTCATTGCAGCAATACTTTCTGCGATCATTCCTGGGGCAGGTCGTGCATATTCTGGTAGGACGATGGATGGCATAATGGGTTTTTGGACGTTCTATTTGACAGGTAGTTCGGCTTATTTTTCCATTAAAGAAGATCGTCCTGTTGCGGGACCATTATTCGGTGTCGCTGTTGCATTTGTTTATATTGGTGAGATCTATGGTGCGTGGAGATCAGCGAAATACTATCAAAAAAATAATATAAAAGAGCCACCGACTGGATTTGAACCAGCGACCTACGCATTACGAATGCGTTGCTCTACCAACTGAGCTACGGTGGCAATCAATATGCTTCAACCTCTAAAAGTTCAACCTCAAACATAAGAGTGGCCCCTGGAGGGATAACTTCTCCTGCGCCCTTATCACCATATCCAAGATCTGCGGGAATGGTCAATTTCCTTTTCCCACCAACATTCATACCCTTCACTCCGAGATCCCATCCCTTTATCACAGATCCAACACCTAGGGTAAAGGTAAAAGGTCCACGACCTGGGTTTAAAGAAGAATCAAAAACGGAACCATCTTCCAATGTCCCTGTATAATTCACTACAACCTTATTATAATCCTGTGCTTCAGCGCCTTCACCAATGACCAACTCCTCAACAACCAATCCATTGTCCATAGTTATAATGCTCCTTTTATTTTCGCAACTTGTTAGGTGAACGATCAATAAGGCCAATGATATTTGATATGCAATTTTCATTATATGTACGTTCCTCAACTGATAAAAAAGTGACGTAAATTTACCTTATGATGCCAAGGTCACAAACTGTATTGATCAAATGAGGTTTCTTCATATCAAAAAGATATTAAGAATCTTCATTCTTCTGAATTTTTTTTCTCTATTGTTTGCAAATGAAAGGCTCTATCTAAAACAGGCAAATATGCTTGAGAGTAAGACAACAGAAGGAAGATCTGTAAAATTCATCTCAGGAAACGTGGTCTTCACCAAAGGGGACCTTACCTTGAATTGTCAAGAGGGGCGACAGTATGAGAATGAGGGACTTGCCATATTATATAACGAGGTATCAGCTTTTCAAGATCAGAGAAATCTGACCTGTGATACCATTAAATTTTTTTCAAAAGAAGACAGACTCCTCAGTATTGGGCTTTCCCACGTATGGGATGATGACTATGACCTTAGGGCTGATACCATCACTGTCTTTACCAATGTTGATAGTGGAATTGCTAGTGGCCATGTGACCTTGATCCAAAAAGGACAGACCATACATGCAAATAGAATTGAATACCAAAAAAACAAAGAACAAGATGGAGTTTCTTATACTGCGTTCGGTAATGTGACCATCGAGGACTCTTCTCGAATCGCAACTTGCGGCACCGCTAAATATGATCGGAAGAACGAAACGACCACATTGGACATAGATCCTGAGATAAAAGAGAATAATAGACAACTATCTGGCATAAAGATCATATTAAATTATGAAAAGGAAAAATTAAAAAGACTCCATATCCCCAAAAGAGCATTTGCGATCACTCCCATTAGAGGATATAAAAAATCATTGATCGATACTTTGTTGGTAGGCGATAGTCTTAGGTTTGACGACCGGATGGAAGGGACCACCTTGACAAGTTTCTTCAAAGACGGCATTATCGACTCCCTAAGGATTGAAGGGATGGCCAAAACCGTTTATCATATATTTGAAGATTCAATATATCAAGGCAAAAACAATGCTTCAGGTGATACGATCGCATTATCATTTTATGATGATGATTTGAACATAATTAACATAATCGGAGGTTCAGAAGGTAAATACCTCCCTGATTCAATTTCAAATGACAATGACCATCCCGTGGTCTATAAAGCAAATAAGATCAAGTATCGTTTGAAGCATGATGAATCTGATTTCTATGGAAATGTCAACATAAGACATGATCGTACAAATCTAGATGCAGGGTTTGTAAATGTAAATTGGAAGACAGATATGCTGGATGCACTACCAAATGTGAAAGGCGATACTCTGAGTGAACCCATATTGCCAGTGATCAAGGAAGAGGGAAGAGACCCTATGACTGGAAACGCAATGACCTATAATCTAAAAACAAGAAAAGGCCGTGTCACGCAAGGTCAGACAAAGGCAGACGATGGCTATTATACTGGCAAGAGAATACGAAATGAGTCACAAAAGGTCTTTTTCATTGAAAATTCAACTTATACCACTTGTGATCTGGATACTGCACACTTTCATTTTGAATCAACCAAAATGAAAATAATTCAGAATGATGTGGTCGTCGCTCGTCCAATCATACTCCATTTGGGTCAGATCCCAATTTTTGGCATACCATTGGGCATCTTCCCCCACAAAGGCGGTCAACGACACTCAGGATGGATAATGCCCTCCTATGGTGATAATAAAAATCGTGGACAATATATCCAAGGCCTAGGATTCTATTGGGCACCAAGTCAATACTGGGATTCTAGATTCACATTGGGATTTGGAGATAAACAGGGTGCGACATTTAGAATTAATACTCAATATAGAGTTCGATACAAATTCAGTGGAAGCTTGAATTTTTTCAATAGGCAATACTTAAGCGGCACCAATGACATTATGGACCTCACAGACAATAGAAATACCAGTACAACCTTGAGATGGGCACATAAACAAGAGTTAAGGAATAACCAATCATTAAATGCCAATGTAACCTATTCAACCAGTGGTGATTATAACAAAAAATATGGTCTATCAGAGGCTGAACGAATGGACCAAAAGGCAATATCCAATATGAGTTATTCCAAGCGTTGGCCAAAATCAAAAAATTCATTCAGTGCCAATTATTACTCGAACATAGACCTCCTGATCGATGAAAAAACAAATCCTGGGAGCAATTATTTTATATCACCAAATAGAGCAGGTACGCAAATAAATCTTGAGAATAGTACTTTCCCAAAATTTTCTTTCCGCCATGGACAAAGCAATCTTTTTCCAACAAATGCAACAAAGAAAAGATGGTATAACACCATCACATGGAATTATGGATTAAACTATACCAATAAAAACAGAGATTATTATGAATCAGTTGAAACTGATAGTGCGATGTTTGGATGGGAAAGAGATTCAACTGGCATGCTATTGGAAAAGAACGAACAAAATAATGGATGGATCCATACATCAAGTATCAATGCTCCACAAAAATTATTTAAATATATCTCCATAAACCCTAGCGTCAATCTGAAATCCGCATGGGTAAACGAAACCCAGAAAGGAGTGTGGAATGGTTCAACTTTTGATAAAATACCAGAATCAGGTTTTGCCTCTAGGACCACAGGCTCATTTTCCATGAATACGAATACGCAAATATATGGTCTTTTTTCAATACCAATCGGACCTCTAAGGGCAATCCGTCATGTCATGTCTCCATCGATTGGATATTCATGGACTCCTGATTTCTCTAAAAGATTTTTTAATCAAGATCTAGGATATGTGATAACAGAAAAAGACTCATTAGGAAATGAGATATACCATGATAGATTTTCTGGCTCAATGGCTGGTAACACGCCTCGATCTGAAAGAAAATCAATGACCTTTGGATTGAACAACATCTTTCAAGCTAAGATAAAAAAGGGAGATGAAGAAAAAAAAGTAGACCTATTAAGCTGGCGAATGAGCTCAAGTTATAATTTTGCAGCTGATTCAATGAAACTAGCAAACCTTCGGTCAAGCGTTCGCTCAAAAGTTGCAGGGAAATTGAATTTAGATCTCAGCATGACCCATGACTTTTATGAATATGATATAGATCGAAATCGCCGTGTTGGATCATTCAACAAAAACAACAGTGGCATCATTTCTCCTAGATTGATCAATGCGCGTTTATCTACCGGATTTAGATTATTAGGAGCCTCATGGTCAAATAATGAAAGTAAGGATGGAGTGGATACCACTAAAGATACAACCAATCTAGGGAGTGACCTAACTGGCCCAGGATTGGAAAACCCATTGAAGAATATGAGAAATACAATTGGGAAAAAACAGTCTTGGAATAGCAATATTAGTCTTAGCTATACCTATTCGGCCACTAATCCTTCAAATCCAAGAAAGACATTTTGGGCCAATACGACCTCCACCATTAATATGACTTCTAAATGGAAAGTATCCTACCGTGCCAGATTTGACCTGATCAAACGAGATCTAGTGAGTCATTCATTCTCAATATATCGCGACCTACATTGTTGGGAATTGTCATTAAACTGGACCCCTACTGGAATAGGACAAGGAATAAACTTCAGATTAAATGTAAAATCTCCAACATTACGTGATCTTAAAATTGAAAAAAGAGGTGGCGTATATTCTGGAGCAGGACTTTAAATCTTCAATTGTACTACTTATGCTAATGAAAGAAATTCTGGTAATAAAAAAGACCCCTTATGATCTGTCCTGAATGCCATGCCGAATATCTTGGCCACATCAAAGAATGTGGTGATTGTAAAGTTTCGTTGGTTGATGCATGTATAATTGATCTTCCCATACCAGAGATGACCTGGTCCTCCCTACCTCCTTTTGAAGGAAAAATATATGCAGATATGGCAGCAGAGTTATTAGACCAACATTCCATACCGTATTATTTAAAAATGGATTGGGCATCATCTGCTTTCAATGTTGAGGCTACCAGTCTTCCCGGTCAAATTGTACGTATCTTTGTTCCTGAGGAGCATTTGGATAAAGCGACTGAATTGACCACATCAATAACTGGTGAATTACAATGAAACAATTACGTAGCATTAAGGGGACTCACGATATTCTTCCAAGTGAAAGTAATAAATGGCAAAAACTTGAAGCAATTGTAAATGAGGTCTGTGAGCAATATGGTTACCATGAGATTCGCAATCCTATTTTTGAAGGAACTGGTCTTTTCTCGAGGAGCGTGGGAGAAGAAACTGACATTGTTTCCAAGGAAATGTACTCCTGGGAGGATAGAGATGGGACGTCGCTTACCCTTAGACCTGAGCTAACGGCCTCTGTTACACGCTCATTCATCCAGCATAACCTAGGTAGCCAGTCACCGATACATCGTCTTTATTACATAGGGCCACTTTTCAGAAGAGAACGGCCACAGAAAGGACGACAACGTCAATTTCATCAATTTGGCATTGAGGCATTTGGCGCTAATAATCCTGAACAAGATGCGGAAATAATTGCGATCGCATGGGAAATCCTTTCACGGTGTGGTCTTTCTGATAATGCCAATCTCAATATAAACAGCATAGGTTCAAGAGAATGCAGAAACGCATATCGAAATGCCTTAAAAGATTATATCCATCCATACCTCAATGAACTTTCTGAGACCAGCCAACATAGATTCAATACCAACCCGTTACGCATCCTTGATACAAAATCTGAAAAAGAACAGGCCATATTAAAAGATGCACCAAAGATCTCTGAATACCATACTCAAGATGACAGCATACATTTTGAATCTCTAATAGGATTCCTAAGGGCCATGGACATTCCTTTTGTCATTAATCATAAACTTGTAAGAGGTTTGGACTACTATACTAGAACAGTTTTTGAATTTAATTCCCTTAAACTCGGAGCACAGGACGCTCTTTTAGGTGGGGGACGATACGACGATCTAGTAGAGGCCCTTGGAGGAAAACCAACCCCAGGAATAGGATTTGCCGCGGGAATGGAACGGTTCATTATTGCAATGGAGGAATCCGGTCTTCAACTAAAAGGGGCAACTCCAGATATTTATTTCGTATGTCTTGATGAAAGAGGAATTGCCAGTACACTCAATATCTCAAATAAGCTGAGGAGAATTGGACTTAAGGTAGTTTTAGATCCTCTAAGACGGAGTATGAAATCACAACTACGTGAGGCTAATAAATTAGAGGCCAAGTTTGCATTGATCTTGGGTGAGACCGAGATCAACGATAATACAGTTTCTTTCAAAGATCTTGAAAAAGGAATCCAAAAAACAATTTTGCAATCTGAGGTAATAAACTTCTTTGATGATTTGACAAACTAAATTCTACAATATTATATTATATACGCGTACGTGAGTATCGCATATTTGTAACAATTTTAGCATAGAGAATAAAATGAGCACTAAATCACTTCTGATCGTTGAATCACCAACAAAGGTAAAAACAATACAACAACATCTGGGTAATGAATATGATGTTATCTCTTGTGTGGGGCACGTCAAAGATCTGCCAAAGAATGACCTGGGTATTGATCTTGAAAACAACTTTGAGATTGAACTTACCGTCCTGCCAGATAAAAAGGGGTTTATATCTGAACTAAGAAAAAAATCCAAAGTGGCAGATAGGGTGTTAATAGCGACCGATCCAGATAGAGAAGGAGAGGCCATTGCATCTCACCTTGCAACGGAAGTACCTGAGGAAAAATTAGAACGAGTGCAGTTTACAGAGATTACAAAAGCAGGTATTGATGATGGAATAAAGAATATCAGAGAAATAGATCATGATCTAGTATCCGCACAAACAGCGCGTAGGGTAATTGATCGCCTAGTTGGGTATAAGGTATCACCAGTATTGTGGGCAACTCTTCAAAGTAATATGAATTTTGTTTCAACCAATTTATCTGCAGGCAGAGTACAATCATCAGCAGTAAAAATGATCGTGGATCGAGATCGATTAAGAGCAAAATTTATTACCTCTACATATTTCGATCTCAAAGCTGAACTAACAAAACTTGATAATGATGCGGTCTTAAGTGCTAACTTGGTAAAAGTAGATGGGGTAAAGGTAGCATCTAGCAATGATTTTAATTCTGAAACAGGAGAATTGAAGAATAAGGATGTCCTTTTATTGACAGAGTCACAAGCTGATGAGCTTGTAAAAGAATTAGGGTCAGGAGATTGGACCGTGTCTGATATCAAGGAGAAACCACGTACATCAAACCCCAAGCCTCCATTTACAACTAGTACTCTGCAGCAAGAAGCCGCAAGAAAGTTGAGAAGTTCAGCAAGACAGACAATGAGTACTGCACAAAAATTATATGAGAATGGATTTATCACATATATGCGAACTGATTCAACTCATTTATCGGATGAGGCATTGGCTGGGTCCAGAAAAGTCATTCAGGATCTATTTGGTAATGAATTTCTTCCAGAAAACCCAAATCAGTATGCAACAAAAGTACGAAATGCCCAAGAAGCACATGAGGCCATCAGACCTGCGCATCGTATTTTTCTCTCTGTTGATGAAGTAAAAAATAGCCTTGGTGATGAAGCAGCAAAATTATATGATCTGATCTGGAAAAGAACAGTCGCAAGTCAAATGGCATCTGCAAAACTAAAACAAACAACAATTACCATTAAAAATCAAAAAGCTGAATTTCGTGCAAATGGACAAATGATCCTGTTCCCTGGGTATATGAAGGTCTATGTTGAAGGAAAGGATAATCCGAATAAGGATCTAGCAAATAAAGAACGTATACTACCAACTTTAGAAATTGAAGAAAAACTTAGTTGTAAAACTCTCGATTCAGATTCACATAGCACAAAACCACCTGCTCGTTTCACAGAGGCATCTCTTGTGAAGACCTTAGAGGAAAATGGTATTGGAAGGCCCTCAACATTTGCATCAATTCTAGCTACAATTGTTCGTAGAGGCTACGTTGATCGGAAAAGTGGGAAATTGTCTCCCACCTACTTAGGCCTTGCAGTAACTCAATTATTAGAAAATCATTTCACAAATCTAGTGAGTAAGGAATTTACAGTAAAGATGGAAGACGGGTTGGATGAAGTATCTCGTGGTGAACTGGATGCTGTACCATTCATGACCAATTTCTATAGAGGTGGAGGTCGGTTTGTAGGATTGGAAAAAATGCTAGATGAGAAAGTGGATATCCCTGCTGCATGCACAATAACAGTCCCAGAGGAAATTTCAGACTCAACAGAAGGGCGTATTGGCAGATATGGGCCATACCTTCGAAGAGGTGATGATACCCGATCAATACCTGATGATATTTATATGGGTGACCTTAACATAGAAACGATTGAAAAGATATTCAAGGAAGAGACAAAAGAAGATGAGCCTCTGGGTGATGACCCTAATACAGGTGATGCGATATGGATTAAAAAGGGGCCTTATGGACATTATGTACAATTAGGTGATACAAAAACACGAAAAGGAATACCCAAGAACTTCTCATTATCAGAAGTAAATCTTGAATATGCTCTCAAATTATTATCCTTGCCAAGAGAGGTCGGAGTCCATCCTGAGACCAACGAAAAAATCACTGCTGATTATGGCAGGGATGGACCCTATATAAAATGTGGCAAACAAAATGCGTCTCTAAGAGGTAAAGAAACACCTTTGGACATATCCTTAGATAAATCAATTGAATTATTGGCGAATAGAAATAAGACCAGTTCTGAGATAAAAACATTGGGTGAACATCCTAAAACAGGAGAGACACTGGTTGTCAAAGATGGTAGATATGGACCATATGTCAGCGATGGGAAGGTGAATGCCTCGTTAAAAGGAGACTCCGAACCTGAGAATATCACACTCGAAGAGGCTGTCACTATTATCGATCAAAAAAGATTAAATCCACCAAAGAAAAAACGAACTCGAAAAAAGAAAAAATGAGCATACGTATATAATAGACCTTAAATACTAACTTCTCCACAGAATATGAATAAGACAATTGAAAAGATAGTATCGCTATGTAAAAGGAGAGGATTCATCTTTCAGAGTTCCGATATTTATGGAGGGTTTTCAGCTGTTTATGATTATGGACCTCTTGGAATTGAATTAAAAAACAACATCTCCCAACTATGGTGGAAAGACATGACCCAGGTCCATGAGAATATTGTAGGGCTTGATAGTGGTATTCTTATGCATCCAAAGATCTGGGAAGCATCAGGCCATGTAGGAGCCTTCAATGATCCACTTGTTGACTGTAAGCAGTGTAAATCACGTTATCGTGCGGATGACTTTTCAGAAGATTATTCCTCAATTGATTGGGAAGAGATTCAATGTCCTAAGTGTGGTACGACTGGTAATCTGACCAGCCCAAGACAATTCAATCTGATGTTCAAGACACATGTAGGGCCTGTTGAGGAAACCGGGACAGAGACTTTTTTGAGACCTGAGACTGCTCAAGGAATCTACGTGAATTATCAATTGGTTCAAGGTGCAATGAGAATGAAAGTACCCTTTGGCATAGCTCAAATAGGAAAGGCCTTCCGCAATGAGATCATTGCAAGAAACTTCATTTTTCGTACTAGAGAGTTTGAACAGATGGAAATGCAATACTTCGTTAAACCCGGAACCGATGATGACATTATGAATGATTGGAAAGAAAAACGTCTACATTTCTATCTTGATAAACTGAGTATTGATAAAAATAAATTACGTTATGCTGAGCATGGTGATAATGAACTTGCTCATTATGCCAAGGAAGCCTGGGACATTGAATACGACTTTCCATTTGGATGGTCTGAGATCGAAGGCATACACAATCGTACTGACTATGACCTTACTCGACATGAAGAATTTTCAGGAAAGAATCTCACTTATTTTGATCAGCCAAATAATGATAGATTTTTGCCTTATATCATTGAGACATCAGCGGGTCTAAATAGAATGCTACTAACAGTTCTTGCAGATGCATACTGGGAAGATGAGGAGAATAACCGCATTGTAATGAAATTCCATCCGAGGCTAGCACCCATAAAGGCTGTTGTTTGTCCTCTTGTTAAAAAAGATGGGCTCCCAGAAAAGGCAAGAGAGATCATGGATATACTTAAACCTCACTTTAAGGTCATATACGATCAACAAGGTTCAATTGGGAAAAGATACTATAGGCAAGATGAGGCTGGAACTCCCTTTGGAATAACTGTTGATCATCAATCATTGGAAGACAATACAATAACTCTGCGTGATCGTGACTCCATGAAACAGGAACGCATCTCCATTGAACAATTATTAAAATCAATTAATAATAGTATTTAATAAGATCTTCCCTTCTTGCCATATCATTCGCTTTTTTGACACGGTAGATCAACAATGTGTTTTTCGCCAATGATATCAATGAGAAAATTATTCTTCACATTTCTTTTCATGATCATCAACAATAGTTGTGAACAAGAAAAATTGGTTAATCCTGATACCTTTTCCAAGATGGTCTCACATCGAAATTTGGGCCTAGCTTACCTAGAAGAAGAAAGATACACTGAGGCCGTTAATGAATTCACATCATTGATCCAAATTGCTAAACAAGAGCCCTTAGGTCATGCAAATCTTGGTTTGACATATTTGAGGATGAATGGTGAATTAAAAAATTCAGAAAAAGCATTGGACAAAGCATTAGAACTATCACCAAAGAATCCGGATATTTTATTTCTATTGGCCAAGGTATATGAATTAACCGATAGAGAGCAAGAAGCAATAAGCAGACTTGAAGAGGCCATTCTAGAACATCCGGAACACATAAAATCATTATATCAATTAGGTATTATGCTATCAAGATCCTCCACTTCCATTAAGGAAGAAAAGGCTATAGAATACTTAACTAGAGTAAGTCAATTATTACCAGGAAATATTGCATCTTCATTAAAACTGCTCGAATTATTAATTGAAACAAATAATGCACCTGATGCTCTTTATCAACTGCAGACCCTACATCAGACCCTTCCTGTAATATCCAAGGATTCAAATGAACTGTTACGAAACATTCTAGAATTATTACATAAGGGAAGGACACAAGAGTCCAAGATCCAAATTATAATGCTCCACAACATGCTAAAACCTCAAGAAATATATCAGGCATCCATCTCTGAATTAAGAGGAACAAATGGTCCAATTGAAGGAAGTCCTCTACTCCATTTTTTGAATACCAAAACAAGTTCCAAAAGAAATCATACTGAAATAATAAAAAATATCGTTTTTAAAGATGTTTCCTCAGTAACAAATCTTAACATGATAAATGAAAAGTTTGATTCCATAGATATGAAAGGAACACATTATCCGATCATTGCATTAGGTGACCACGATTCAGATGGTGACCTTGACCTTTTTGTGACAAAAAGATCAACTGTTGAGCATGTAAGTCGCCAGTTTTTATTACGAAATGACGACGGTTTCTTTACAGATCAAACAGCTCTATCTAATATCAAACATAAAGGGAATGACCTGTCAGCAATTTTTTCTGATTATGATAATGATGGTTATCTTGACCTATGTATTTGCAATTCCGGATATGTCAAACTCTACAAGAATCTAGGTGGAGGCAAATTCATATTAGAAAAGAATATGGGAATGAATAACAACCTAAATAATTACAAGGCACTATTTTTAGATCTAGACCTTGAAGGCGACCTCGATCTATTTATAACAACTGATAAAAAAAATCTATTTTATAGGAATAATTCAGATGGCACTTTCACTGAAATAGGTAAGGCCTCTGGCCTAGATGGCTCTATCAGTACTAGCATCGATGCTGCGTTTTCAGACTTTGATGATGATGGAGATCTGGATCTATTTGTGTTGAACGAGGATGGTTCTCACTTTTTTTATGATAATCTTAGACAAAGTCGTTTCAGGAACATAACAAAGACTACTGGAATTAATAATCTTGATAACCCCCAGAATGTAGTGACCGTTGATTTTAACAATGATGGTCAAGTTGATATTTTCATAACTGGTCTCAAAGAACATGTATTATATAAAAATCTTGGAAAATCAAAATTTGAATTGGACCCCAATTGGAAGAAAACTAGTACAACCATAAAAGATCTTTATGGGGGTCCTGCAACTTTTTTTGATGCAAATAATGATGGTTATGAAGATCTATTGATATCTGGAAATAGTAACGATGGAAAGGACCATTCTCTTTATTTGCTCTATAATGATGGTAATGGAACATTATTGAAACCTTCTTTGCCTATCAGCACCATTTCTGGGCATATAAGACAAATAGAGATTGCTGACTATGACAATGATGGTGATCAAGATATTTTTCTTTCAACTACACATAATAAAATTCAATTGTTACAAAATGACGGTGGTAATCTCAATAACTTCATTAAAGTAGAATTAACCGGGTTGAGAACTGGAAGTAGTAAAAATAACTATTTTGGAATTGGCTCCAAAATAGAATTGAAGGCAGGAGACCTCTATCAATTAAAATATATGGCTAAACCCACAATACACTTTGGTATTGGTAAACAAGATAATGCAGATCTAGTAAGAGTAGTATGGAGCAATGGTGTACCACAGAACCGGTTCAAACCTCAAAATAATCAAACCATAGTTGAAAAACAGGTATTAAAGGGGTCTTGTCCATATTTATTTGGATGGTCTGGTAATGAATTTGAATTTGTTTCTGATGTCCTATGGCCAAGTGCACTTGGGATGCCTCTAGGAATCATGGCAGGCGAACCAATGTACGCCTTCCCAAACTCAACTGATGAATACTTAAGGGTCCCAGGAGAAAAATTAGAGATCATAGATAATTCATACTTGATGCAATTCACTACAGAATTATGGGAGACTCCCTATCTGGACAAAATACAATTGATGGTCATAGACCATCCTAAGAATGTTGAGATTTTCATAGATGAGACCTTTATACCTCCACCCTATCCAAAATTTAGAATTTATAATTTTACTAAAAAATACTTACCCATTAAGGCAGAAGATTCTAATGGAAATGATCAATTGAAAAAAATAAGCATTAGGGATAATGAGCATATTTCCAATCTTTACTATGACCTGTATCAAGGTGTCACTGAATTCCATGATCTTATTCTTGAATTTGATGATCTAAATACTCATGATTCAATTTTCCTTTTTTTGCAAGGATGGTTATTTCCAACAGATGCGAGCATAAATGTGAACCTATCTCATTCTGATAGCTTGAGATCAATATTCCCCTATCTTCAGATTCCAAATGAAAAAGGTGAGTGGGAAACGGTAATAAATAATCTAGGTTTCCCTAAAGGGAAAAATAAAACTATGATCACTGATCTGACAAATAAGTTCCTTAATAAGGATTATCGTATCCGAATCAGAACAAACATGCAGATATATTGGGATCATGCATTCATTGCAAATAGCCCATCTGGGAATACTATAAATACTCTGGTATTAAAACCAACTTATGCAGACTTACACTACCGTGGCTTTTCTACATTATCACAAAAAAACAAAAGTAGCCCACATATACCAGACTATTATTCTGTTGAAAAAGGTCAAAAATGGCGCGATCTTACTGGAACATATACTAGATACGGTGATGTCCTAGATTTACTAATGGAATCTGATAATAAATATGCTATAATGAATTCAGGCGATGAGATCACACTAAGATTTGATGCTTCAAATATCCCCAAATTACCAAAAGATTGGGATAGAGATTTTCTTTTCTATAATGATGGTTGGTTAAAAGATGGTGATCTCAATACTGCTCGTGGTCAAACGATTGAGCCCCTCCCCTTTCATGGAATGGTCTCATATCCTGAAGGAGCAGAGAATCAATATCCATCAGACGATGAATATAATGCTTATAGGGAAAAATATAATATTCGTCAAATAACTACTGACAGTTTTAAAGAACTTCTTAGAGAATCTAATAATGATACTATTTTTCCATAGATTGATTTCAAATGATTGAGAAATTGATAGGTCACATGATTAATTTTGTATTAGTAATCTTATTTATCTTCTCATTAAAGAATATTGGTCTCGCTAGTGAAATTCCGGTTAAAATATATCTTGAAGATAGGACAGATGATTCAGGTATAGATTTTATACACTATGCACCCCGGCCACGTTGGTGTGAGATAGGGCCATCAGTTGTTGGTACTGCAACAAACGAAGGTTTAAGCTTGGTCTTTGAAGAAGAAAAGGAATTCTGGAGATCAAATAATCGACTTCTAACAATGGATGAATTTGCAAATGTCCATTTAATAAAAATGAATGGGTCGGGCGGGGCTTGGCTTGATTATGACCTAGATGGAGATTGGGACCTTTACCTTGTAAACTGTCAAGGCGAAGAAGCAGACATAACCAATTCACTTTATGAAAACCTAGGTGATGGAAAATTTATCAAAGCAACTGATACAGGTACTGAGGATATTGGAGAAGGTATGTCTGTATCAGTAGCTGATTATGATAATGATGGGGACTCTGATCTATTCATTACCAATTATGGTGATTTCAAACTTTTTAGAAATAATGGAGATAAAACATTTAGCGATGTAAGTACAGCGGCATTCCCTGAGGGTATCAAGGATTGGTGGTATGGAGGTTCTACTTGGGGAGATTATGATCTCGATGGAGACCTTGACCTTTACGTTGCTGGATATGTTGATTTTGCTAGAAGGCCACAATATACCAGTTTGAGGTTTCCAATGGATTTCGGTGGTCTACCTAATACACTATATAGAAACAATGGTGATGGGACCTTCCAAAACGTAACACCAAAATTAAATATCTTAACTGATGCATCAAGAAAGTCCATGCAGGTCCTCTTTCATGATTTCAATGAGGATGGTTTTCCTGACCTATTTGTCGCAAACGATACGGATGCAAATGGCTTTTATCTAAATCGTGGGGATGGCACATTTAAGGTCTTTTCTGGCCCTAGTGGTCTCAGTACAACAGATGGAAGTATGGGAATTGCACTTGGAGATATGAACAATGATGGCATGACAGATATTGTATATACCAATTATGCTGCTGAGGTTAATACTTTAGCTTATTTGATAGATAATAATAGCAGCAATGATGGCAAATTAAAGAATGCGGTATTTACTCATAGTTTTGATTCACCAATGGTCCATAAACTTTCTTGGCCTAACATAAGTTGGGGTCCGGGTCTATTTGATTTGGACAATGATGGTGACCTTGACCTCTTTTTTGCAAATGGACATTTAAACTCGGTTAGCGGAGATAATAGACAATCCAATCTGCTCTTTGAAAATGATGGGAAAGGATTTTATAAGGACATATCCGAGTCTTCAGGAATACTTGCAACTGGAAAACGCATACATCGAAGTGCTATGTTCGCAGATTATGACAATGATGGTAAGATAGATATGTTCGTAACGGTTAATGGTCAACAAATTGAAGATGGGAAAGGGAATACTATATTTGATCCAAATCAAGGAAAGGGTATTCTTCTAAAAAACAAATCCAGATCAAATAATAGTTGGGTCACGATACGTTTAGAAGGAAACAAATCAAATCGAGATGGCTTTGGTGCTCTTGTTACTGTCCAAACAAATAAAACAGAACAAAGACAGTCGCTTGTATCAGGGCAAGGCTACTTTTCGAACCATGCAAAAGAGCTATATTTTGGTTTAGGAAAATCAAAGATCATTGATAGTATCGAGGTCAAGTGGCCTAGTGGCCTTAAACAAACATTTAAAGAAATTTCTCCGAACCAAACTGTCTATATATTGGAAGGTGATAGTAATTATCTACGGGTAAAATCACATTAGATAGATATCATTTATTGAATCTTATATTATTTTATATATCTTACCACCAAAGTATGAACTACCAATTTTCTTTTCTAGGCTCTGGCTAAGTTTAGATACTTTTTTAATATCGATACCCATATCATATCCCATAGCATCCATTAAATAAACTGTATCCTCTGTAGCGAGATTCCCTTTTGATCTATTTATAAATGGTGAACCTCCAATACCTCCTAATGATGTATCGATTTCTTTGATACCAAATTTTAAGGCAGCAAATAGATTTACAAGACCTAGACCATTGGTATTATGGAGATGCATTGATATCTCAATATCAGGAAAATGATCAAAAATACTATCCAATAAACTTGACACGCTATTTGGATCTGCCATGCCTGCTGTGTCACAAAGAGAAATTCTTTTTACACCCATTTCAATTATTTCCTTCAATGGTTCGATCACTGCTGATTGACCAGGATGACCATTGCTGTCATATCCCCAAACACATTGTAAACCGGCTCGAATATTCATAGAATTCTTTCTGGCCATGCCCACAATATCTTTAAGGTTTTTTAATGATCTAGATATGTCCATAGATAGATTTTTTTGACTATATCTCTCACTAATTGAAATTGAGGTCTCTATTTTTCTCAATCCACAATTCATGGCCCTTTCAACACCTTTTTGGTTAAATACCAAGCCACTGAATTCTATCCCTTCTATTTTAAATATTCTCTTTGCAAGATCTTCTGCTTCTGCCATTTGCGGTACTCTCTTTGGATTAACAAAACTTGCAACTTGGATGTTTTTAATTCCTGAATCAACAAGCCCGTTTATTATGGTTAGTCTATCATCAACACTGATGTTTTCAGTTATATTTTGTAGACCATCACGTAGACCTACTTCCATAATTTCAATTCTATTATGCATTCGAGTAATTTGATTAAATTAATTTGATTTTGACCTATGAAATATTATAAACATTATCTAATCATATTGATGATAAATTAAATAATCATTTAATATTAAGAATACAAAACGGAAAATATTCTCAAATGAAAAAAGTAATCTTACAGTTATTATTGTTCTCTCAATTTTTCATACCAATTAATGGCGCAAGCCCCGATCCAGTTTTTGGTGAAAATGGCATGGTAGTATCAACCAGCTTACAAGCATCTGAAGCAGGGATCGCCATCCTTAAAAAAGGAGGTAATGCAATAGATGCTGCCGTTGCAGTGGGATTTGCCTTGGCAGTAACATCTTCTAGCAATGGCAATTTAGGTGGAGGTGGATTTTTAGTGGCTTCTTTCGCTGATGGAATTTCAATCAGCCTCGATCATAGGGAAAAGGCACCATCAGGTTCACACAGAGACATGTTCTTGAATGATTCTGGCACAGTAATACCAGGTATGTCATTATATTCACGTGCAAGCAGTGGAGTACCTGGCACTGTGGATGGACTAATTAGAGCCTTAGAAGATCATGGGTCTGGGGTAATCTCATTGAGGCAAGTGTTAGGCCCAGCAATCAAATTAGCTGAGAAAGGATTTTTAATATCCCATTATGAAGCAAATAGATTTAATGCATATAAAAGATTCTTTGAAGAAAATGAGGCTGCCACAAAGATCTTTATCCGAAAGGATCAAAAACCATGGAAACAAGGAGATCGATTCATCCAAAAAGATCTTGCTAAGACATTAAAACGGATAGCAAAATATGGACGAGATGGTTTTTATTCAGGACCAATAGCATCTTTGATCATTGAGGAAATGAAAAGAGGAAATGGCCTCATATCAATTGAGGATCTGACAAACTATAGTTCTAAATATAGAGAACCAATTATTGGTACTTATAAAGATTATCAAATTGTTTCAATGGGACCTCCTAGCTCAGGAGGAGCACTGCTAGTAAACATGTTAAACATGCTCGAATATTATGCCACCGATAGCTTGCAATGGAACTCCTCTGATTATGTTCATGTGATGACAGAAATAGAACGTAGGGCATACGCTGATAGAGCAGAACATATGGGAGACCCCGATCAATGGGAAGTCCCCTTGGAAATGTTCAAATCAAAAGAATATGCAAAGAGCAGAATAAATGACATAGAACTACGCAAAGCGACACCAAGTAATATTGTTTATGCCGGGAATCCAAATGGATATGAATCGCCTGAGACAACACACTATTCTGTTGTAGATCAATGGGGCAATGCAGTAAGTGTGACCACCACAATCAACTTATCCTATGGTAATGGATGTATTGTTGAGGGCGCAGGGTTCTTTTTAAATAATGAAATGGATGATTTCTCAGCAAAGCCAGGAATCCCAAATGCTTTTGGATTGATTGGGAATGAGGCAAATGCAATTGCCCCTGAAAAAAGGCCTCTTTCATCAATGACTCCTACTATCATCTTAAGAAATAACAAACCATTTTTAGTGGTTGGTTCGCCTGGTGGATCAACCATAATAACCACTACAATGCAAACCATTTTAAATGTAATTGATCATAGAATGGATATTAAGGAAGCTGTTTGTGCTTCTAGATTCCATTCTCAATGGCTTCCAGATGTAATTCAAATTGAGCCTAGGGGATTAACAAAGGATGTTTTGATCAATCTTAGGTCACGTGGACATGAGATAATATATCGTGGTGGTTATATTGGTGAATCAAACGGAATAATGATTACAGATGAAGGAATATTCGGTGGAGGTGATTGTAGAGGTGAAACTTCTGCAATAGGATATTAGACACCCATGATGTCATCTATCAGATTCAAATAGATCGAAGATCCAATCAATAGTGCTTTTTCATCCATATTAAAATGTGAACAGTGATGAGGAGTTTCAAATAATTCCTTTTCATTCGGAGCAGACCCCACAAAAAAGAAACACCCTGGTATTTTCTCTAAATAGTATGCAAAGTCCTCTCCACCCATTGAGAGATAAGGCATACCTGCCTTATCCCCAACAACCTTATGTGCTGCTTTTAACACTTTTTTCGTAGGTTCAGTATGATTGATCGTCGGTGGATAACCATCCTTATATTTAAAAAGAATCTCTGCATCATAGGTTTTTGCAATGCCATCAATAATCTCCTGCATTCTCTGTTTTATGAGGCTACGATTCTTCTCCGTATATGCACGAGCAGTACCAGATAATGATACTTCATCTGCAATAATATTAAAGTTGTGACCACCGTTGATCTTCCCAATTGATACAACAGTGCTTTCAAGAGGGTTCGTATTCCTGCTCACTATGGTTTGCATTGCTTGAACTAGATGTGAAGCAACAACAACTGAATCAACTGTTCCTTGTGGAGCAGCGCCATGCCCACCAATACCTTTTACCGAAATATCGAACATATCTGCGGCAGCTAAAACTGGACCGTCTTTCACTCCAACCTCTCCAACTGGCTGGTAGTTCCATACATGAATTCCATATATCTCATTAATTCCCTCCAAGCAACCATCATCAATCATATATCTTGCACCTCCCTCTCCTTCTTCTGCTGGTTGAAATATGAAACGGATTGTACCATTATAAGATTGCTCATTGTCTGAGAATATTTTTGCCGCACCCAATAACATTGCCATATGCCCATCATGACCGCAGGCATGCATAACTCCTTCATTCTTTGAAGAAAAATCTAGGCCACTGGTCTCTTTTATGGGTAAAGCATCCATATCTGCCCTGAGGCCAATAACCGGTCCATCCCCGAATTTAAGGTCTGCAGTAATGCCTGTTTTTCCTACATTTTCCTTGGGGTCAAGTCCCATAGATCTTAATTCCTTGATGATAATTTCACCTGTCCGATGTTCTTTGAATGCAAGTTCAGGATATCGATGAAAATCTCTGCGCCAATTGATAATTGTATCTTTAATGTTTATTATTTCTTCTCGAATGTTCATTTTTTTATCCCTTCAATGATTCCAGAAAGTAGTTTTATCATTTTATCCGTCGAATTTCCTGCATTTTCCAATACCTCTTCATGAGTGAGAGGTTGTTCAGATAAACCTGCAGCAAAATTAGTAATCAATGACAAGGTTAACAATTTTAACCCAAGAACTCCTCCTTCTCTTATTTCTGGGAGGGTACTCATACCAACTGCAGAACCATTAAATGATCGGAAATATTTAATTTCCAAAGAAGTCTCATATGCTGGACCAAGAACCCAGCAGTAGTTCCCTTTTGCAATGGCAATACTATTTCTCAATGCGACGCTATTTGCGATCGAAGATAATTCTGGTGAGTGAAATTTTCTATCTGTTATGAGATCTGGATCATTAAAACCATCTTGGAATGTGAAATCAAGATGGCCTTCAATTATCATTATGGTACCTGGAGGATTCTCTTTTCTTAGACTACCCGCTGAATTGGTTATAATCAAATTCTCAATCCCACATTCTCTTAACACCCTGATAGGAAAGACCACCCTGTCTTTTGAGTGACCTTCATACATGTGCAATCTTCCATTTGCTACAAGAATATCCTTATCATTTAAATTGCCAACGGTTAGTTTGCCCGAGTGACCTTCAACAGTTGGTTCTACGTAATGAGGTATCTCAGAATATTTCAAAGTTCTTTTATCTTTAATAGCATCAGTGAATCCTCCCAAGCCAGAACCTAATATAACCGCTGTATTTCCCTTGAAACCTGTTTGGTCTAAAATCACTTTGGATGCTTGCTTTATTTTTTCCATATCTTTATCCGGTCTTTGTCGCCAATTGACCACAGCCTGCATCAATTCCCTGCCCTTTACTCCATCTTATAGTTACTGGAAACGGTGCCTTTTCCAATACAGATAAAAAGTTGTCAATTCTTTCATCATTGGGACGCTTATAAGAACCATCTATCTCATTATATGGAATGATATTCAACTTGCAATCGATCGAACCTAATAAATGAATCAATACCTTGGCGTCTTTTGTATCATCATTGATATTTGATAGCATTACATATTCAAAGGTTATCTTTTTCCTTGACCGGAGTGTGTAATTTTTTGAAGCATTTATTAGACCTAAGAAAGGATTGGTCTTTGTTATAGGCATGGTTTTTAGACGCTGTTGTTCATTGGAGGCATTTAAACTTACTGCTAATTTGTAGGAGTGTCCCTCTTTCGTAAATCGATCGATATTCCTAGTTATGCCCGACGTTGAAATTGTAATTCGCCATGCCCCCATGTTAATACCCTTTGGATGATGGAGTAGGTGCGCTGCTTCTATTGTATTCTCATAATTCAAGAAAGGCTCTCCCATTCCCATAAACACAATATTGGTTATTCTGCGAGTACTGATCTTTTGAAGTTGAAGAAATTGATCTAAGATCTCACCAATAGTTAGGTTTTGAACAAATCCCATTTTTGCTGTGGCACAAAAATCACAGTCTACTGCACAACCCACCTGTGTTGATAGGCATACTGTGATTCTTTTACCATCCATCATCAATACAGATTCAATCATTTTCCCATCTTGCAATGCAAATAGATATTTTTGTGTCTTCTTGGAATTCGAGATATCCTTATTGACAAGTTTTAAAGGATGGATAGAAAAATCTGTCAGTCTTTCTCGAAATGCAATGGAAAGGTTGGACATTTTTTGATAGTCATCTATTTGCTTGCTATATATCCAGTCAAAGAGTTGTCTGCCCCTAAACTCCTCACTTCCCAATGATATTGCCAGAGACTCTAATTCTTCTAGGGTTTGCCCAATCAAGGTTGGTGGTTGAGTAAAAGGTTTGTCCATTACACTATACTTCTCTTTATTCGTTAACTAAATGAGTGAAAACCATTTTATTGATTATGTCTTTATTCTTTCTTTCTAGGTTACCACTGCGTCGGTAATTTTTGCCCCAAAATAAAAAAAGTATTGATGATATGACAGAGACACAACAAGATCTTATAGCATTTGAAAAGTTAGCCCAAATGAGGGAATCTTTTTTGAAAGAAATTGGCAAAGTAGTTATTGGGCAGCAAGATATATTAGAACATCTTCTTATAGCCCTATTATCTCAGGGGCATTCACTCTTGGTAGGGGTTCCTGGCTTGGCAAAGACACTTATAATAAAAACTCTATCTGATGTATTAGACCTTTCATTTAAACGAATTCAATTTACACCAGACCTGATGCCAAGTGATATAACAGGGACAGAATTAATTGATGTTGATGTTAATTCAGGACAAAGATCATTCAGATTTTATAAGGGTCCTGTTTTTGCAAATATAGTCCTTGCAGATGAAATAAATAGAACACCACCAAAGACCCAATCTGCATTGTTAGAGGCAATGCAGGAACATAAAGTAACAGCTGGTGGAAAGACCTATGATCTTGACGAGCCATTTTTCGTCCTTGCAACTCAAAATC